>JBDNIO010000225.1:0-5250 GCA_041688215.1 Salinisphaeraceae bacterium
ATGCCGTGCCAGTCGCTGATGCGATCAGCCGGCGGCTTGAAGTGCAGGTCGCGGCACTCGGGCATTACCGACGGCATTTCGTCCCTGCCGGTTTGCGGCGCGACGTCGGGTTTGCCGGGTTTTAAATCCTTGCCTTGGGTGGGGTCGTGGCCATGGTGACATCCTGGTTGTCGGCGCCCTGGTAGGGCTGCCGGTGATTAGGATAGTTTTGCATTTCTTACAGTGCCATTGAACAATGTCACAATAAAAGCTGATATGCAAGAAATTGTATAAGTCGTTAATTTGTAATGACTTAATAATTGAGCGTTGCGGCATGGCTGCCGGATTTCAGCTGAAAATACGCTTGATAAAGTGGCGAGGGACGTCGCTACTGGGCGAATTTATCGTCGTGCAAATGCTCAAGAATCAGCGCCAGGCGGTCGCCCAGATGCTGATTGGCGGCTTTTTCCATGGCCCGGGAAACCTCGGGCAACACCGCCATTTCCACCAGCGGGCGCAAGCGCCAGATCAGGTCTGCCAGGTCGGGTAAATCGCTCGCCGGGGGTAATTCCTTGCCGTAGCGGTCGAACACATGGGTGGCGATGAGGCGCACCATTTCGTCGGCCGCCTGCTCGACATTACGCCGTAATGAGGACACCACCTCGAGCATGGCTTCCAGCGGAATACCGGCTTCGACCAGTTCCGCCCCGGCGTGCAACATGCGCGGGCTAGGTACGCGGTAACGCATCCCTTCGGGCTGAATCAGCTCCAGTTCGATCGCCTTGCGCAGGCCTTTGCCGACGAAGGCGCGCCCGAATCGCTTAAGCAACTGCGGCATGGTCAGGTAATCGGGCAGTTCATCCGACCACGGCGTCGCGACCGCGGTTTCCAGGCCCAGCAGGTGCCGGAAATCGTTGCCCTGTTCCCAGGTGTCGATCAGTTCGGCGATGTTGGCCAGGGTGTACCCGCGCTCGAGCAGACGACCGATGATGCGCAGGCGCGACAGGTGTGCGTCGTTGTATATGCCCTTGCGCCCGCGGCGTTCCGGCGGCGGGATAAGCCCGCGATCCTGGTAGGCGCGCACGTTGCGCACGGTGGCATCCGCTTTGCGCGCCAGCTCGTCGATCGCATATTCCGCTTCGGCGTTGTGCGCAGCCGCACGCGACTTGTTCAGCTTGTTGCTTGATTGGACCATAAGCGTTTAATCATTGCGGTTTGGTGGCTTTGCGGTAACCCGGCGAGAATTTACCGGAGAATTTACCGGAGAATTTACTGATAATATCGCGCGCCATGTCCGCCGCATACATCAAGCCACAAAATCCGGCCCGCGCACCGTTGGCCACCTTAAGCGGTGCGCATTTTTTAAACGACGGCGCCGCCAATTATTTGCCCGGCGTACTGCCCGCCATTCTTATTGTAATGGACGCACCGGTGGCGCTGGCGGGCTTGTTGATGGGCGCGCTACTTATCGGCCAGGCGCTGCAACCGCTAACCGGTTGGCTGGCGGACCGCATCGGTGGCCGGCGCCAGATTGCGCTGGGGTTGTTTGGCACCTCGGCGCTCGGCATGTCCATCGGCGCAGCGCCAAATCTGGTAGTGCTTACGGCGTGCCTGCTATTGCTTGGCGTGGCGAATGCGTTTTTTCATCCGCCGGCACTAGCGGCCACCCGCCGACTGGCGGCGCAGCGCCCGGGCCGCGCGATGTCGTATTTCCTGGTGGGTGGGGAACTGGGTCGCGGTGCGTGGCCGTTACTGGCCAGCGCGGTAGTCGCCGGTTTTGGGCTCAGTTGGTTATGGTTGCTCGGCCTGCCGGGCCTGATTATTGCCTGTTTACTGCCGGGACGCACGCCCGCCTTGCCCGCGCAAAAACCGGCGCAGGCGCCAGTGCGCTGGCGTTCGCATTTGCGCCCCATGCAGCATATCGTAGCGCTTTCGGCCCTGCGCAGTTTAATGATTCTGGCGCCGGTGACGTTTTTACCCATTCTCTGGCAGCAGCGCGGCGCGAGCTTAAGCGAAGGCGCGGCCACCATAACCACGATTCTAGTGGTGGGCATTATCGGCAACCTTGGCGGTGGTTATGTTTCAGACCGCATCGGACGCGGGCGGGTGTTGCTCGGTGGTTTGGCCGGCGCGGTGGCTTTTCTGGCCGCCATTTTGCTGGTGGACAGCATCTGGGTCTGGCTGCTGCTGGCCTGCTTTGGCATCGCGGTATTCGCCACGTTGCCGCTGACGGTGCTAATTGCGCAGGACCAATTGCCCGATAACCAGGCGATGGGCTCCGGACTGGCGCTGGGCTTCGCCAATGCCTTGAGCGCGGTTGGCGTGATGCTGCTGGGTCCGGTTGCCGCGTTTGCCGGGGTGCACGCGGCACTCTGGCTGACGGTGGCAGGCGGGGTTGTGGCGGCCATCCTGGCGCTAAAGTATTGGCGTTGATCAGGGTTTCTCGCTAGCGCCCACGATTGCTCCCGGGTTTGTTCGCGTTTGTTCGCCGGCTTGTATTTCCGGGCCTGACTTGCCCCAAACTGCCTTATCCACGAAAATACCCGGCTGTTTCCGCATGTTTACCTCCGGAGTCTGAATGCCCTCCCGAAGAGAGTTGGCCAACGCCATCCGCGTGTTAAGTATGGATGCGGTGCAGCGCGCTAATTCCGGCCACCCCGGAATGCCCATGGGCATGGCCGATATTGCCGAAGTGCTGTTCAACGATTATCTGCGCTTTAATCCGGCCAATCCGGACTGGGCAGATCGTGACCGTTTCGTGGTATCCAACGGCCACGGCTCGATGCTGCTGTATTCAGTGTTGCATCTCAGCGGCTACGACTTGCCGCTGGAAGAATTGCAGAACTTCCGGCAATTGCATTCCAAAACCCCGGGCCACCCCGAAAATGGCATTACCCCCGGGGTGGAAACCACCACCGGGCCGCTGGGCCAGGGTTTGGCCAACGCGGTGGGCATGGCATTGGCGGAAGCCACCTTGGCCAAGCAATACAATCGCGACGGCCTGCCGCTGGTTAATCATCACACCTATTGCTGTACCGGCGACGGTTGCATGATGGAGGGCATTAGCCACGAAGCCTGCTCGCTGGCTGGCACCCTGGGTCTGGGCAAGCTGGTGGTGTTTTATGACGACAACGGTATCTCGATTGATGGCGCAGTAGCCGGCTGGTTTACCGACGATACGCCCGCAAGATTCGAAGCCTACGGTTGGCAAGTTATCCGCGATGTCGACGGCCATGATGCCGAGGCCATTGCCGTTGCCATTGAAAGCGCGCGCGGCGAAACGGCCAAACCCACCCTGGTTTGCTGCAAGACCGTCATCGGCTGGGGTTCACCGAATAAGCAGGGCACCGAGGGCGTGCACGGCGCCGCCCTGGGCGACGAAGAAATCGCACTCGCGCGCAAAACCCTGAACTGGCCGCAGGCGCCGTTTGCAATCCCGCAAGCTATTTATGCTGCCTGGAACAAGCGCGAAAACGGCGAACGCCTGGAGCGCGAATGGCAGGCCCTGCACACGCAATACGCCGAACAGGACGCGCCAAGCATAGAAGAATTTGACCGCCGCATGAGCGGCGAATTGCCCGCGGACTGGGCTACACAAGTGCAAAGTCGGATTAGCGAAGCGCAGGATCACGGCAAGGACGACGCCACGCGCAAAGCTTCCAAAGCCGCGATTGAGGCATACGCGCCGCATCTGCCGGAACTGATCGGCGGCTCGGCGGATTTATCCGGCTCCAACTGCACGGACTGGAAAGGCCACCGCGTCCTGCGCCCGAAGGAATTCGCCGGCAATTACATCTATTACGGTGTGCGCGAATTCGGCATGACGGCGATTACCAATGGCCTATCGCTGCACGGCGGTTTCATCCCATTCTCCGGCACATTTCTGACGTTCTCGGACTACGCGCGCAACGCTATCCGCATGGCCGCGCTCATGCGTACCCGCAACATTCTGGTGTACACGCATGACTCGATTGGCCTGGGCGAAGACGGTCCCACGCACCAATCGGTCGAGCATGTGGCCAGCCTGCGCCTGATCCCGAACCTGCAGGTCTGGCGCCCCGGCGACGACGTGGAAACCATGGCCGCATGGGCGAGCGCGATTACACGCAATGACGGCCCCACAGCCATGGCGCTGTCGCGGCAAAACGTATTGCACCAGGCGCGGGATGCCAGTCAGATAGCCGATATTGCCAAGGGCGGTTATATCTTGTGGGAACCCGAAAACGCCCCGCAGGCGCTGATTATGGCGACCGGTTCGGAAGTGCAGCTTGCTACTGCGGCGGCGAAAACGCTGGCCGCTGAAGGCATCGCTGTCCGGGTCGTGTCTATGCCTTGTCTGGAAATTTTCCGGGCGCAATCGCAGGAGTATCGAGACAAGGTACTGCCGGCAAACATTACGGCGCGGGTTTCGGTCGAGGCGGGCGTAACCGAGCACTGGGTACGCTACGTGGGTGCGCAAGGTGTGGCGCTGGGCGTGGACACCTACGGCGAATCCGCGCCTGTGAAAGACGTGTATGCCCATTTCGGGCTTACCGAAGAGGGCGTGGCCGAGGCCGTGCGCGGTCTGCTGAAATAATATTTGAATCGATCAATAGCTAGGGAACGAGTATGACAGTCAAAGTTGGAATCAATGGATATGGCCGCATTGGCCGCAACGTACTGCGCGCGCTGTATGAGGCCAAACGCAGCGGTGAAATCGAAGTTGTGGCAATTAATGATCTGGGGGACGCGCAAACCAATGCGCACCTCACCCGTTACGACACCGCACACGGCAAGTTCCCGTGCGAGGTCTCCGTTGAGGGCGATCATCTCGTAATCAATGGCGACAGGATCAAGGTGCTGGCCGAGCGTGATCCCGCCAAGCTGCCCTGGGGTGATCTGGGCGTGGAAATCGTGCTGGAATGTACCGGTTTCTTCGCCAGCCGTGAGAAGGCCAGCGCGCATTTTCAGGGCGGTGCCAAAAAAGTGGTGATCTCCGCCCCCGCCGGCAAGGACTTGCCGACGATTGTGTATGGCGTAAATCACGACAGCCTGAAAGCCAGCGACGACATCATCTCCAACGCCTCCTGCACCACCAACTGCCTGGCGCCGCTGATCAAGCCCATCCACGACGCATTGAACGTGGAATACGGCCTGATGAACACGATTCATTCCTATACCAACGACCAGGTGCTAACCGACGTTTACCACTCCGATCTGCGCCGTGCGCGTTCGGCCTCGCAGAACATGATTCCCGCCAAAACCGGCGCGGCCGCCGCAGTCGGGCTGGTC
>JBDNIO010000226.1:0-3327 GCA_041688215.1 Salinisphaeraceae bacterium
ACGGTCGGATCGCTCAGCCCCGGACCATGCTCGCAATCGGGCTCTTTACGCACCAATGAAGCGCCGGCCTCAGGCTCCCGCCGACTTAGTATCCGACAATACCAAGCTGCGCACACGTTCATTTCGGTTCGGGGCCGACCGATAGGCGGACTGCGGGGCTCGCAATGACGGGTTTTCGGACTCATCGCCGCTAAGCACCGTTAATTCCAACGCAGTACTCTAGAACGGGCAATAGTCAACTGCTCAATATTGTTTAATCCCTGGAAAGCCAGCGCACGAGCGGTAACATCAACAATCCGAAAACTATTACGACAATGCCGATGATCGTCACCAGCGGCGCAAACACTGTCAGCCGCGGCCAGACGTTGGAGCTCTGGAAGTTTGCTTGCTGCGCGGCGAGCGCCGGAATGACATCAGCCTTGAAGTAGGCCGTCACCTGCGGCACGGTCTTGACCTCGGTGCCGTCGAAGCGGGTCAGGTTTTCGGCCCCGGCCACATTATTCCAGTTGTTGACCACCGCCGGCAGGTTGGCTATCGCCTGGTAGATATTAGGAAACGAGTCCTGCAATGCCTTAACCACTGCGTCTGGCGGCAATTTCAACACGCTTGCGAGAAATTGCACCAGCCCAGGATCGCCGCCACTTCCGGCAATCTCCGCATTGACCTCGGACAACGGCAGCGCGAGAAGTAGATGCAAGGTGTGCGGGAAGTTGTCTGCCAGAACCTGTAGCACCGTGGCTTGCGACACGTTAAGGCTGGTCGCCAAAAAGCCAACCAGCTTCGGTACTTCCGCGGCCGCGCCACTGGTTTGGGTAATTGTGGGATCGAAGGTCTTGACCACCGTATCGACCATATCGATGGCGGCGACGTCTCCGGCCACGCGTTCGGCGGTGAAGGCCGGAGCGGCGGCGTCGAGTACCTGTTGGCCGCTGTTGAGCCGGTCGTGCAGGTTAAGTCCGAAGACCAGCGCCAACACGATAACACCCACCACGACTACGATGCTCCAGGTGGCGGTGAGGAAAAAAGCGTCCCAATTAGTGGCAGTCCCAACAATCATTACCAGTACGCCATACACCGCCGCGATAACGCCGACCAGGAGCAGCAGCAGCGCAAGGTAGCTAACGCCCTTGTATGCGGCGAGGCTGTGGTAGTTCGCGTGCTGGCTCTCCAGCACCGGGATTACATCCTTGCTGAAATAATTTCGAACTTGGGGCACGGTACTAACATTGTCGCCATTAAACCGCGTCAGATTCTTGATGCCGGGCACCTGGTTCCAGCCGCTGGTGGCTTTCGGCAGATTGACGATTACCTGGGTGAGGTTCGGAAAGTTCTCCTGCAAAGCTCCCATTACCTGATCCGGCGTCAGCTTCAAATTTTCGGACAGGAATGCGACGAGTTCGGGCAGCTCGCTGCTTACCTCGGATAAGGGCAGCGCAAGCAGCAGATTGGTTGTTTTCGGGTAATTCTCGTTCAGCGCATTAACCACTGCGCCCGGGGCCAACCCGGTATTGTCTGCTACGAAGTTCACCAACTTGCCGACTTCGGCGCTGGCGCCACCCTCTTCGGTAATTATCGGATCGACGGTGTCCACCGCGGCAGACAACGTGTTAATGCCCGCGCGAGCGCCCGCCACCCGCTCCGCGGTGAAGGCCGGACTCAGACCCCCGATCAGGTTCTGCGCGGCCGACAGTCGGTCAAACAACCCACAGCCCAGCACGATGGCTATCACTAACAGGCCCACCGCCGAAACCACGAACCACGACGTTATATTAAGTTTCTTTTTCATTCGACCTCCCCCTACTTTTCATACTTAACCTAAGGGCAAGCCCCACTCTTACAGCATTACCTTAGGGCAAGGTCAAGCATTTTTACCCGGATGTCGAGGCTGCGCTCAATTCGTCGTCCAATTCCCGCAGCCGCAAATTATCCCAATGCCCGATCTCGAAATCGGTGGTGTTAAAGCGCATCACCCCGAGATCGGGAAACCTGTCGTGCACCTCGTGCATAAGCTGGTAGGCGGCTTCGATATTCGGATGCTGCCAAACCGCCAGCAAAAGGCATTCGCCCAAGCCAACACATAACTTGAAGCGCAGCAACTGCGGCGAATCCCGCCACGGTCGTAGCAGCCGTTTGAGTTTTACCACGTCAATGGGTGACGGCGTAGCAATGCGCCCAATCACGGCGCTACTGTCCAGGGTTGCGTGACCACGGGGTTGTTCGCTGTGGGCCTTGAGGCTGGGCATGTATTGCAACAGCACGTCCGGCACTTGTTCGGCGAAGGCATCGACCGCGGGCGGGACCACTTGCTGCCGGCCGGTGAAGGCCAATTGATGCCAGGCGCCCACCTCTTCGGCGCAAGGGTTGAAGCGCATGGACCAAAAAGAATCCGCCCACTTGCGGAAATTCCACATCATCTCGGCGTGGGCATCCGACACCATAAACCGGTACATGTCCATCTCGCGCTCCCACAGGGCGAGTGTATAGAACTCGGTAAGGTTGGCTATGCCGGTGGTATAGCGCAGCATGCCCGGGGTGGTAGCCAGTTGTTTGCGGATGTGCGACCAGGCCCACACCATGTTGACGGTGTAGCGGCGGCCGCGCAGCTTGTTGCGGGTGACAATGGCGAACATAGGATTACGAGCTACCTTATCTCCAACGGCGTTTGGGTTTGCAGACACAGATCGGCCATTTCGCCCAGTGCGGTAACCAGCGGCAGAAACTCCGCTTCGATGGGGATCCCGGCCGTTTGCAGCTCACGCAATTCGTCGCGCAGGTCGAACGCGCTGGCGAGCATTGGCCCCGGCTGGATGTTTTCCAACGGCAAGTAGGTGCCGCATTCGCAAGGATTAAGCAGATTCGGAAAACGCAATGCGGCGGTGCGGTCGTAGTGCACGATGTTGGCGCCGTCGTCGAAGTAGGTTTCAATCACCCCGTCGGTCAGGGTCTTGGCGACCCATAATTGGAAGCGCTGAAATGTGTCATGGTCACAGGGTGATTCGCTGCGCTCCCCGATAATCAAGCATAGCGGGCGCCCCTGTCCGGAGCCGGTAACCGGTTCTTGTCGATTGGCGCAAGGGTAATCATACGGGGCCTTATCTTGTTCACGTGCAACATCTTTTAACATTGGAATCTCTTTGCCGATTGCATGCTATCGAGTGTAACTTAGTCGCGCGTGCCTTGATGACCGGGGCTTGTCCCTTGCCCCAAGCCGGGCGTATGCTACCAGCACACTTGTTTGCAAATTACGAGGCAGTCATGAAAATAGCAACCGTAGGCAAAGGCGGATCCGGCAAAACCACCATCGCCGGGTGCCTGGCGCGTATTCTG
>JBDNIO010000227.1:0-1515 GCA_041688215.1 Salinisphaeraceae bacterium
TACAGAAAATCGGTTCGCGTCTGGCGTTCGCCAACGCCTACTTGTCTGTTGGAACGATCCGGATTGTTCGCGCCAGCACTGTATTTCTCGTTGTCGAAAAGCGCCCTCCAGCTCTGCCGCAAAGCGATGCCTAACCATTCCGTCGAGTGGACGTGCCAAAAGCTGCGCTTTTGTCCCGCCGCTCATGTCAAACGTTGATATGACTTCCCGTTGTCAACAACTCGCACGAATTCTGTCCTGAACAAACTGGCTTCATAGCATCACCAGAGTAATCGGGTGTGGGAGCGGAGCCAGTATAACGACGGTTGTCATGCTGATATGCGCGGGTTGGTTACCGCCTTACTTGTGTACGCCGCGAAGCTGCCTCGATCTAGGTGCGAGAGTCATTCGATAAATCGTTGAATGTCACATAACGTTTTCGAGGGTTCTTCTCACCGTGGCTGCACTCCCACACTCCATCACTCGAGCGGTTTGTGATTTATTGCATAAGCAGGATACTGGTTAGTCCGGACGGGTGATCAGGCCGCGGGCTCGCTTGATATGCCCCGCTTTACGGTGACACCTTATTATATACACTATTTATTATCCGTTTTATTTTTAGGCCGCCCTCTCTGTGCTGGCCGCAAACGTCGTTGCAGTTGTGTTTCCAATGCAGCCAATCGCTTATCTTCCATTAATGGACGGCCGATGCTCTGTCCTCTGACCAAAGCCTGCTGTTGGACCGGGTCAACCTCGGTAGATAAAAATTGCGAGACGTTGTCTACGCGCTCAAGCAGCGGTTGGACTTTAACCAACGCATCATCTTGGCCGGCCAAATGAGCTGGCGTACTCGACCAAGCCCAATCTGCCACCTGACTGACCAGATTAGCCTTGACCGGGTTCATTGCCACATACCGAAAGGCCGCAAGAAGATGGGCCTCGTCCATCGCCACCGAACCAAAACGGCCTTGAAACAAATGACCGGTGACCCGAAGCCGCGCGTTGATGTAGCCGCTATAGCGCCGATGAGTTTCACCAATGGCGCGGGAAAGACCCTTTTCGTCGGTAGGCACCATGATCAGGTGAATATGATTGGGCATGAGGCAATAGGACCAAACGGAAACGCCGTTGACCGCGCAGTGCTTTGCGAGCAAATCACGATACAAAGCATAGTCATCTTCTTCCAGGAATACTCTCTGGCGACGATTGCCCCGCTGCGTGACATGATGAGCCGCGCCGGGCACAGTAATTCTCGGAAGACGAGCCATAACTGGATTGTAAACGGATACTTTAATTATGTATATGGTAAAGTGTCACCGTATTACTGATTCGTTTCAGATAATTTGCGGACCATTAACACCGGTTTTGCCCTAAGCTTTTGCGGTGACCTTAACTATCAGCTCGGAATAGCCCCGCACGAAATTGGATTGCACGTACTTGGGGTCGTCGATGGTTTCAATCTTGTCGAAACGCTTCAGTAATTCTTCCCAGAGTATGCGCAGTTGTAATTCAGCCAGACGGTTACCCATACAGCGA
>JBDNIO010000032.1:0-15907 GCA_041688215.1 Salinisphaeraceae bacterium
CTACGCAGGTGACCTGGATCAGTGGCTATCTTACCGGCATCAATGCCGCCCTGAGCCAGGGCGCTGTGTCTGGTCAGGCCCAGGCTGCGCCGGCGGCAGCGGCGCAAGCCGGCGCCACGCTGACGATTCTGTATGGCTCACAAACCGGCAATGCGGAAGGCATTGGCGAACAGCTAAAAGCCGGCGCCGAAGCCAAGGGCTATGCCGCCCAGCTTATTGACATGGACGACTACAAGCCCAATCAGCTTAAAAAAGAACAGAACCTGGTGGTGCTGATTTCGACCTACGGTGAGGGCGAACCGCCAGACAACGCCATCGGCCTGCATGAATATCTGCACGGCAAGAAAGCGCCCAAACTCGATGGCCTGAAGTTTGCCGTGTTGGCCCTGGGCGATACCAGTTACGAATTTTACTGCCAGACCGGCAAGGATTTCGACCAGCAACTGGAAAAACTCGGCGGCACACGGGTGCTCGACCGCATTGATTGCGATGTGGATTATGAAGACGCGGCTGAAGAATTTGTAAGCAAGGCGCTGGATACATTCGGCGAAGAACTCGGCGGGGGCGACGCCGCTGCCGCCCACCCGACCGTGACCCAGATGCCCGGTATGGCAGCGCCAGCGGCCGACCCCTATTCGCGCAAGAATCCCTACACCGCAGAGGTGTTGACCAATATCGTGCTTAACGGCCGCGGTTCGGACAAGGAAGTGCGCCATGTGGAACTGGGCACTGAAGATTCCGGATTAAGCTGGGAACCGGGTGATTCGCTGGGCCTGTTGCCGGAAAACCCCCCAGCGGTGGTCGGCGAACTGATTGGCGCGCTGGGCTTTAGTGCCGATGAGCAAGTCACTGGCGTGGGCGGCGAAGTGGCGTTAAGCGAGGCCTTGAGCCGCCAATACGAAATCACTACGCTCACACGGCCGTTCGTGGAAAAATACGCGCAACTGGCCGAATCCAAAAAGCTCGACGCGTTGCTGTCCGACGACCAGCGCAGCGAGTTTGCCGAATACCTCGACGGCCGGCATGTAATTGATCTGGTTGAGGACTTCCCGGTGAAGGGCCTGCCCGGCAACGACTTCGTGCGCCTGTTGCGCAAATTGCCGCCGCGGCTTTATTCCATTGCTTCCAGCTACGCCGCCAACCCCGACGAAGTACACCTGACCGTGGCCACCGTGCGCTACGAAACCCACGGTCGCAATCGCGAGGGCGTGGCCTCCGCCCAGTTGGCGGACCGCATTGGCGAAGACGGCCAGATGCCGATTTACGTGGACCGCAACAAGAACTTCAAGCTGCCCGAATCCGACGACACGCCAATCATTATGATCGGCCCCGGCACTGGTGTGGCGCCGTTTCGCGCGTTCATGGAAGAGCGTGAAGAGCATGACGCGTCGGATAAGAACTGGCTGTTCTTCGGCGCCCAGCATTTTCTTACCGACTTTTTATACCAGGCAGACTGGTTGAAATGGCGCGACAAGGGGCTCATGTCCCGCATCGATGTGGCCTTTTCGCGTGACCAGGGAAACAAGATTTACGTTCAGGACAAGCTGCGTCAGAACGGCAAGGAACTCTATGCCTGGCTGCAGGAAGGCGCGAACCTGTATGTGTGCGGCGACGCCGACGCCATGGCTCACGATGTGCACGAGGCGCTGGTTGAGATCGCTGCCGAGCATGGCGGCATGAAAGACGACGCCGCGGCCGATTACGTCAAGCAGTTGCAAAAAGACAAGCGCTACCAGCGCGATGTGTATTAATTTGTTTACCACAGAGGAACAGAGGAACAGGGTAAATTAAAAATTAACCACGAAGAACACAAAGGAAAATCAAAAAAACACCTTTTCTTTGTGTTCTTTGTGCCTTAGTGGTTAAATAGGTCAACTGTCTTTTCTGTTCCTGCGTTCCTCTGTGGTTTAAATTTTAAGCTTCAATATTTCGAGCATCACTATGGCTGAAGAAAAACTCTCCGACGTCGAACACATCAAGATCGACAGCAACTACCTGCGCGGTACCATCCAGCAAGGGTTGGACGACGACGCTACCGGCGCGATTTCCGAGGACGACACCCAGCTCACCAAGTTCCACGGTTTTTACCAGCAGGACGACCGTGATCTGCGCGACGAACGCCGCCATCAGAAACTGGAGCAGCATTACCAGTTCATGCTGCGTCTGCGTCTGCCCGGTGGGGTGCTGGATGGCAAGCAGTGGCTGGTGCTCGATGACGCCGCGCATAAATATGCAAACGGCACCCTGCGGCTGACCACGCGCCAGACATTCCAGTACCACGGCGTACTCAAAGAAAATATGAAACCACTGTTGCAGGCCACCAACGAAGTCGGTATCGACAGCCGCGGTGCCTGCGGCGATGTGAACCGCAACGTGACTGCCAATACCAATCCGGGTCTGTCCGCCATTCATGCCGAAGTCTTTGACTGGTCGAACAAAATCAGCGACGCGCTGAACTGGAAATCCAGCGCTTATGAAGAAATCTGGCTGGAAAAGAAACCGGAGAAAGAAGATGAAGAACCCCTCTACGGCAAGACCTATCTGCCGCGCAAGTTCAAGGTTGCCATCGCCATTCCGCCGCTTAATGATGTGGACGTCTACGCCAACGATATCGGCCTGACTGCGATTGTAGAAGACGGCCAACTCGCCGGCTTTAACGTGGCGATCGGCGGCGGTATGGGCACGACCTACGGCGAACCGGCAACCTATCCGCGCCTGGCCTCGTTAATCGGCTTCTGCACGCCGGACAAGGTTATCGCAGTGTGCCAGACCATCGTAAAAATTCAGCGCGACTACGGCGACCGCACCAACCGCAAGCATGCGCGCTTCAAGTACACCATCGACGACAAGGGGCTGGACTGGATTCAGTCTGAACTCAATGAGCGCCTGGGCTGGAATTTGGGCGAAGCCCGCGAATTTCATTTTGACCACAACGGTGACCGCTACGGTTGGGTCGAAGGCGATAACGGCCAGTGGAATCTGACGCTGTTCGTGGAAAACGGCCGCATCGCCGACCGGGACAATGCGCCCATGATGAGCGGTTTTCGCGAACTGGCAAAAACCCACAAGGGCGAATTCCGGGTCACCTGCAACCAGAACGTGATCGTCGCCAACGTCGCGCCCGAAGATAAGGACACGATTGATGAAATCGTGCAGAAACACGGACTGAAAGACGACAGCAAGGATTCCGCCCTGCGCCTCGCCTCCATGGCCTGCGTGGCCTTTCCCACCTGCGGGCTGGCGATGGCCGAATCCGAGCGTTACCTGCCGCAACTGATTACCAAGCTCGACAACGTAATGCGTGACGCCGGCCTGAAAGACGACGCTATCGTGGTACGTATGGCCGGCTGCCCAAATGGCTGTTCGCGGCCTTATTTGGGCGAAATTGCGCTCACGGGCAAGTCGCTGGGAAAATACAATTTATACTTGGGCGCGTCGTTTAACGGCGACCGTATGAACAAGCTCTACCGCGAAAACATCGGTGAAGAGGAAATCCTGGACGAGCTCACGCCCATGATTCAGCGTTACGCGGAAGAGCGTGAGGACGGTGAACATTTTGGTGATTTCGTAATCCACGCGGGTATTATCAAGCCCACCCTGGAAGGCCGTTTGTTTCATGAGGACGTTGATCCTGGAGCGTAGAAACAAAAGCCATGGCACTGCAATTTGATTTAGCCGTAGCCTGCGAGCACTTGGCAGCGGCCGACCCGGTCATGGCGGATTTGGTCCAGCGCATGCCGCCCATGCACATTAGCGCGCGCGAACAGGACTCTACTTTTGCGGCGCTGCTGCGCGCGATCAGCGGCCAGCAACTTTCGGTCAAGGCGGCGGCAACCATTCACGGTCGCCTTCTAGATTTGTTTGCCGCACGCCGGCCGACACCATCAGCATTACTGGAATTTTCAGATGAGGCATTGCGCGGCGTGGGGCTGTCGCGCAACAAGGTTGCCGCGGTTCAGGACCTGGCTGCGAAATATATCGACGGCACGGTGCCGGCTTTGAATGAATTCGGCGAGATGGACGACGAAGAAATCGTGCAGCGGCTCATTCAGGTGCGCGGAATCGGGCGCTGGACCGCCGAGATGCTGTTGATTTTCCAGTTGGGGCGGCCTGACATCCTGCCCGTCGACGATCTGGGCGTGCAGCGGGGTTACAAGGTCGCATACCATCAACCCGATCTGCCCAAACCGAAAGCCCTCGCACACACGGGTCGAGTCTGGGCGCCTTATCGCTCGGTAGCTGCCTGGTATTTATGGCGCCGCGCCGGAGACGCCGTGCCCATGCGTTAGGCCGCATGCGTCTGGTTGCGTGCGCCCACGAAAAAGCCGGGCTTGAAACCCGGCTTTTTCGTACTTGCGGCTTACGGTATCAGGCTGCCATAGCGGTACGCAGTTTCTTGATTGCGGCGACTTCCAGTTGCCGGATGCGCTCGGCAGACACGCTGTATTTGTCGCCCAGTTGCTGCAGGCCGGTTTTGCCGTCCTCATTCAACCAGCGGCTTTGCAGGATGTCGCGGCTGCGCTTATCCAGTTGCGTGAGCGCCTGTTGCAGGCTGGCATGCTGATGGCTTTCCCAGTCGCCGGATTCCACGTCAGACGCCGGGTTGAAACTCTCGTCGGCGGCTAGGTAATCCTCTGGCGAATAGGCGTTTTCGTTATCGCCGGCCACCGACAGGCTGTTATACGAGGTGTCGCCGCCGGACAGGCGCCGCTCCATTTGCAGCACGGTTTCCGGTTTTACGCCCAGGTCATCGGCAATAACCTTAACTTCCTTGTCGTTCATCCAGCCCAGGCGTTTCTTGGCGCTGCGCAGGTTGAAGAACAGCTTGCGCTGGGCTTTGGTCGTTGCGATCTTCACAATGCGCCAGTTGCGCAGGATGAACTCGTGAATCTCCGCGCGTATCCAGTGCACGGCAAACGAAATCAGGCGCACGCCTACATCCGGATCAAAGCGTTTCACCGCTTTCATCAGGCCGATGTTGCCTTCCTGAATCAGGTCGGCCAGCGGCAGGCCGTAGCCGGAATAACCGCGGGCCACGTGCATTACGAAGCGCAGGTTGGACAGCACCAGGGTCTGCGCGGCCTGCAGATCAGACTCATCGCGCAGCCTGCGCGCCAGGCGCTGCTCCTCAGTGGCATCGAGCACGGGGATGGCCGATACCGTTTGCATGTAGGCATCAATGCTGCCCGAGCTTAAAGCGGGTAAACCGGCGCTGCGTAAGGTAATGGCGTTTTGGCTCATGCTGGGGAAGCCTCCTTGATTGTAAGACTCGCCGTGTGATTGCCTGCAATACTAGCAAATCGGCGAATTTTTCTCTACTGGATAAGGCCGCGTGCGCGGTTTTAAGTTCCGCGCTGCACAACTGGCTAACATTCTGTAATTGAATGGTTTACGCGGGAATAACTAACGCGGCTGTATAGCATGCAGGCGGCGGCCCACGGTAAATGCCGAGCCCAGCCATCCCAGGCCGATTCCGGCGAGTAACAGGTAGAGCCAGCCGCGCCCGCCCAGGCCCTGTAACTGCAGGTTGCTGTCATAAAGTCCGGCCATTTCGCGCACCGGCGCGGCCATGGCGAACAGGCACAGGCCCAGCAAGAGCCAGGCAAACACACCGCCCAGCAAACCGTACCAGAAGCCACTATATAAAAACGGCCTGCGGATGAAACCGTCGCTGGCGCCCAGCAGTTTCATCACTTCGATTTCCTCGCGCCGGTTTTCGATGTCCAGACGGATGGTGTTGCCGACGATGAATACCACGGCGAAGGCGAGTAAAAGAGCGATAAGCGTAACACCGTGCTGCACAATCGCGAGCATGGCGTACAGGCGCTGTATCCAGGCCTGGTCGAGCTGCGCCTGTTCGACCTGCGGCAGTTGCCCGAGTTCGGTCACAATTTCGCCGATGCGCTCGGCCTCAAGTGCGGGATCTGGCTGGACCACAATCACGGCGGGCAGGGGATTGTGGTCCAGCGTGTTCAGCGCTTCTCCAAAGCCCGAGAGTTCACGAAATTCCAGCAGCGCCTGGGCGCGGGAAATGTATTGACTGGATACGATCTCGTCGCGCGCGCTAATTTTTTCAGTCAGTGCCCGGCCGCTGGCTTCATCCACGTTTTCCTGCAGAAAAAGCGAGGTCTGCAGCGTGCCTTCCCAGCTATAGGACAGGCTGTCCAGATTCTTCAGCAGCACATGCAGCCCGGCGGGCAGCGCCAGGGTAATGCCGATGACGCTGATGGTAAGCAGGCTTGCCAGCGGTGCGCGGTACAGCCGGCCCAGGCTTTCGATCAGATTGCGGGCGTGCTGCAGGGCCAGGCGCTGGGGTGCCAGGGGGCGTCGCGGCGTGGGGGAACCGGCCATCAGTGATGCAGGCTCTGCAGGCGGCCCTGATCGAGAATAATGCGCCGGTAAGGCAGTTGCTCGATCAGGCTCACGTCGTGGCTGGCGATTAGCACACTGGTGCCGGTTTCGTTCAGGCGCGCGAACAGACGCATGATTTCGGCCGACAGCCCGGGGTCCAAGTTGCCGGTGGGTTCGTCTGCCAGTATCAGATGCGGCCGGCCCACCACGGCGCGCGCAATACCCACTCTCTGCTGCTCGCCGCCGGACAGGGTAATCGGCAGCTTGCGCTCGTGCGGCAACAGGCCCACGGTATCGAGTGCGGCGCGCACGCGCCGGGCGATATCGTCGTGACGCAGGCCGCGAATAACCAGTGGCAGGGCGACGTTGTCGAATACCGTGCGGTCATACAGCAGGTTATATTCCTGAAAAATCAGCCCCAGACGCTGCCGGTAGGCAGGAATGCCGAAGTTGCCGATGCGTGACAGGTTTTTGCCATTGATGATCACCTGCCCGCGGGTGGGGCGTTCAATCAGGCCGATGAGTTTCAGCAGGGTGGATTTGCCGGCCCCGGAATGGCCGGTTAAAAACGCCATTTCACCGCGCGCGAGCTGAAACTCGACGCCCTCAAGCGCAATCTGGCCACCGGGATAAAGTTTGGCTACATCATGGAATTCGACGATGTTCATGAGCGTGAGGCGTGAGGTGTGAGGCGGGTGTAGGCTCGGAAGTTTAGTAGGTGGATATGGGCTATGGCACCAATGCGCACGCAGGCGATAGCGTTATAGGAACCCGCAGCGCCCTGTCTTCCCGCCTCACGCCTCACGCCTTACACCTCACGACTAAACAACGCATCCATAAACTGCTCCGCATCGAACTCGCCCAGGTCTTCGGCCTGCTCACCCACGCCTATGTAGCGAATCGGTAGCGCCATGCGCTTGGCAATGGCGAAAATTATGCCGCCCGAGGCACTGCCGTCGAGCTTGGTTAGCGTGAGCCCGCTCACGCCCACAGCCTCGTGAAACTGCACCGCCTGTTGCAGCGCATTGCCGCCGGCGGTGGCGTCGATGACCAGCATGGTTTCGTGTGGGGCGTAGGCGTCGTGCTTGGCGAGCACGCGTGTGATCTTTTTAAGCTCGTCCATTAGATGCGACTGGGTATGCAGACGGCCCGCGGTGTCGGCGATTAGTACATCAATACCGCGCGCCTTGGCGGCGTCGAAGGCGTCGTACACCACCGAGGCTGAATCCGAACCCGCGCTCTGCGCAATAACCGGCACCTGGTTGCGCTGGCCCCAGTCCTGTAATTGCTCCACCGCAGCAGCACGAAAGGTATCCCCGGCGGCCAGCATTACCGATAACCCCTGATCCTTGTAACGACGTGCCAGTTTACCGATGGTGGTGGTCTTGCCGGCACCGTTTACGCCGACCATCAGAATCACGAAGGGCCGCGTGTGCTCCGGAATTTCCAGTGGTTCGCTGCAGGGCGCAAGCAACGCGCCCAGGTGCGCGCGCAGGGCGTTAACCAGATCAGCCGGTGAACGCAGGCGGCCGCCGTCGAACAGGGTTTGCAGCCGGTCGATGACCTCACCGGTGGCTGCTACCCCCACATCGGCCAGTAATAGCTGGGTTTCCAGTTCATCGATCGCGTCCTGGTCAACGATATCTCCGGGCAGCAGGCGTCGCAGGTCGTAGCTCAGAACCGAGTCGCCCCGGTTCAGGCGCGCCCGCATGCGGGTCACGAAGCCGGGTTGTTTCGGCGCTGCGGTTTGTGGCTTGCTTGTACTCATTTTCAGCTGCTACTTCTGCTCAGGGACGGGTCGGTTGGTGGGTGCGTGGTGAATCCGCGCTCATCCTATCACCGGTAACGGGTTTTGCATTGTCCCAGAGCAGGATTTCGCCCTGCCAGTTATCCTGTTGGCCAGTCGCCACGGGCAAGCGGATAATCCGGTTGCGCTGTAACGCAAGACTGTGGTGCAAGACCTCAAGCGCAGCGCCATAGGCGGGTTGGTCGGCGGGCATGCGCAGCAGCCCGAAACGAGGCTGCAGGCGTTGTTTTGTGGCCTGACCCAACCACAGTCTGGCGTTATTTTCTGCCGTTATAAAAGCACTGCGCCAGAGGCGGAGAATCCATTGCGTCTGGGCGTTTTCAGGCCGAATCAGGCTCAAGTCGGGATTACGGCCATCGTGACTTTTGGGCAACACGGGCAGTTCGGCGATGGGTTTTTCAGGCGCCAGCCATAAAAGACTGCGCGTGATACTGGCATGTACCGGTGCCTGCCAGCCGGCAGCAAGCAAATCCGCACGCAGGTCTGCAAGCGTGCCGCTGAATTGCAGGTTCAGTGGCTGGCGTCGGCGCCCGACCATGTCGTTTATCTGGGACGGCAAGCGGGTGTGCTCACGCGCATACCAATGGGCAACTACGCGTGCCTGCGATGATGCCGGGGCCTCAATGGCCAGTGGCTGCCCGGTTTGTTGCAGCAGCTGCCACACGAGTGCCGCGGCTAGGGCCGCCACCAGCATGGCAAACAGCGGGCGTGGGCGCACGGTGCGTGGGCGTCGGCGCCGGTACCCCAGGGTAAGCAGCGCAATCCATAAAAATGCAACGCTCAGCCCAATGAGCACGTCGCTGAGCCAGTCCAGGCCAAGATAGAGCCGGGCCAGCGCAATTAGCCCTACCAGTGCGATAAAGCTGCTGTAATATAATTGCCGCATGGCGGGCCGGTGCGGGGTGGCAAGAATAACGGCCAGAAAGCCGTAGATTACGCCGCTAATCAGAATATGCCCGCCAGCAAAACCCGACGCCGGACTGACCCCCTGAAAGTACGCGTTGGGGGTAGGAATCGTCATCAGCCAACGCAGCCCCAGTACCAGAATCGCGGTAAATGCAATCGCCGCAAGCCAGTGCATGGCCGCGCGTTTGCCGGTGAGCACGAACAGGGCCACGCCAATGGCCGTGGCCAGTGGCAGATAGATCGCCGGTGCTCCCAACTGGGCGATAACCAGGACCAGGAAATCCGCCAGCGGCGTATGCAGACTCTGGCCCAGGTGATAGATCAGGGCATCGCTTGCCTGCGGAAAGCTGGGGGTGTGCCAGCCCCATACCAGGCTGTAGGCACACCAGGTGATGAATAAGAGCAGGCCTGCCACCAGCGCCAGAACCGGGGTTTCGGGTTGCCTCGGGTCGGCCAGCGCCGGCCCTAGCATGCCCAGGCGCCGATGCTGACGGCTCCAGTTGAGCAGCCGCTCGGTGTGGCCGCGGCTCCAGGCGGCGCCGCCGATAAGCATCCAGCGCGAAGCCCAGACCAGCAACCACACGGCTCCGAATACCACCAGCAGCAGCAAGGCCAGACGTCCGGCCACCTGTGCAGCCAGATCAAGTGACGCCCCGAATAAAACGCCGGGCAGGATGTAACAGGGGGCCCAGCCGAGCGCGGCGATAATATCTATGGACAGAAAGCGCAGAGGCGGCATGCCGGCGGCGCCGGTAATGGTCGGTATTATCGGTCGAAATGGCCCGATGAAACGCCCGAGGATGATGCTTTTGCCGCCGTGGCGGCGCAGGAATTCCTCGCCCCGCGCCAGCAGGCGCGGCGCGCGGTTGAGTAACCGGATTCGATGCAGGTTGCCGCGATAGGCGTAACCCAGCGCATAGCTGGCCGAGTCCCCGACAACGGCGCCAGCAAAAGCAATACCCAGAATGGGTAGCAAGGGCAGGGCGCCCGCACCCACCAGCGCGCCGGCTATAAACATGAACAAGGCGCCGGGTACCAGTAAGCCGAACAGGAATAGGGATTCGGCCGCGGCGGCGGCGAACACCGCAAAGCCGGCGGCCAGCGGGTGCGCCTGAACCCAGATCAACGTGGACTGCAGGGTTTCAGCCCCCATGTTCGAGCGACTAGTTCCCTGCCATCGCAGCGAATGTGGCGCGCGCGGCCGCCAGTGTCTGTGCTATTTCTTCTTCACCATGTGCGGCCGACACGAAGCCGGCTTCAAACGCCGACGGCGCCAGGTAGACCCCTTGCGACAACATGCCATGAAAAAAGCGTTTGAACTGTTCTAGGTTGCATGAGGAGGCATCCGCGAAACACTGGACCTGATTCGCGGCAGTAAAGAAAAGCCCGAACATGCTGCCAACGTGCTGGGTGTGCAGCTCGATTGCATATTCCTTCGCGCATGCAACAAGACCGTCCAGCAATTGTTCTGTGCGTGCTTCCAGTCGGCGGTAAAATCCGTCTTCACGCAGGGCTTCCAGCGTAGCAATCCCGGCCACCATCGCCAGCGGATTGCCGGACAGGGTGCCGGCCTGGTAAATGCTCCCGGTGGGCGCGAGCGCCTGCATGATCTCGCGACTGGCGCCCACCGCGCCCACGGGCATACCGCCGCCCACGATCTTGCCCAGCGCGGTAATATCCGGATGTACGCCGTATAGTTCCTGCGCGCCGCCGCGGGCGACGCGAAAGCCGGTCATGACCTCATCGAACACCAGCAGGGCGCCATGCTGGTCGCAAAGCGCGCGCAGGCCTGCAAGAAAACCGGCCACCGGAGGGATGCAATTCATGTTGCCGGCCACGGGTTCGACCATCACGCAGGCGATGTCCGGCCCGTGTTCGGCGAATATCTGTTTGACCGAGTCGAGGTCATTGAAGTCGGCGATCAAGGTATCGCGGGTGACAGATTCGGGAATGCCGGGCGAGGCGGGCAAACCCAGGGTAAGGGCGCCGGAGCCGGGTTTGACCAGCAGCGCGTCCACGTGGCCGTGATAACCGCCGGCGAATTTGAGCACCTTGTTGCGCCCGGTCACGCCGCGCGCCAGGCGCAGCGCCGTCATCGTGGCTTCGGTGCCGGAATTGACCATGCGCACGGATTCGATGCTTGGGATGGTCTCGCAGATCAGCTGCGCCAGTCGGATTTCCGGCTCGGCCGGTGCGCCGTAGGACAAGCCTTTAGCGGCCTGCGCCTGCACCGCAGCCACCACGGCAGGATGGGCATGGCCGAGAATCATGGGGCCCCAGGAACCCACGTAATCGATATAGCGATTGCCATCTACATCAAAAATATGCGCACCGGCTGCGCGCTCGATGAAGGGCGGCGTGCCGCCGACGGACGAAAACGCCCGGACCGGGGAATTGACCCCGCCGGGGATAACTTTGCGGGCGGCTTTAAACAGGGATTGGGAACGTTGCATGCTTACCTATTCACTAAATGTCTCGGAATAACTCATTTAATTCACGCGCGGCGCGTGTAATATAGGCGCTCTCGAACAGGGCGCCCGATACGGCCAGAATGTTGGCGCCCGCGGTCAATAAGCGGGCGCCATTGTCGGCATTTATGCCGCCGATGGCTACTACCGGGCAGTCACAATGCTGGCGCGCATCACTGAGCACCTGCAGGGTGGCAGCGGGGGCATCGGGTTTGGTGGTCGAAGTGTAAAACCGGCCGAAACTCACATAATCCGCACCATCGGTCAGACATTGTTGCGCATACGCGACAGACGCGTGGCAGGTGGCGCCGATAATGGCGTTTGTGCCCAGCTTATGGCGGGCAAGTTTGATGGCCTGATCGCCGCGACCCAGATGGACGCCGGCCGCGCCGATTTGCCTGGCGAGTTCAACGTCATCATTGATAAGCAGTGGCACGCCTGCACGCGCGGTTTCGCGGAGCACTGCGATGGCACCGCGTAACCGGTCTT
The DNA here is from genome assembly GCA_041688215.1 of Salinisphaeraceae bacterium. Taxonomy (GTDB): domain Bacteria; phylum Pseudomonadota; class Gammaproteobacteria; order Nevskiales; family Salinisphaeraceae; genus JBDNIO01. The sequence goes on from JBDNIO010000032.1 coordinate 12,022, forward strand.
TAGCATCGCCGTGCTTGTGCCGATACTGCATGAGTACGACGCCGCCCTGCAATGCCTGCGCGGCCTTGGCCCCCGCCTGCTCCGGGGTGTTGCCGGCGGCGTTCAGAACGGCATATAAACCACGCCCGGGCAGGCTCATGGGGTGTGTCGCAAGCGGTCTGGAATATGCTGGCCCCGGCCGGGTTTGAAGCCGTGCGCCAGACACTGCCAAGTATATTCCTGGGCAAGCTGCACGGCCGATTCCGGGTTGGCGCCCCGTGCCAGCTGCGCCGCAATGGCCGAGGCCAGGGTGCAACCGGAACCGTGGTAGTGGTGCGCCAGCCGGGGCCATTCAAATGACGTCTCGTACCCGTTGGGCCCATACAGGGTGTTTACGACCTGCTCACCTGCTTCGTCGCCGCCGGTAATCAATACCCATGGCGCGCGGCCTGCCAGGCTGCGGCCGCATGTGTCCAGGTTATGCTCATTCTGGCACAGGTACCGGGCTTCGGCGGCGTTGGGCGTAATTACTGTAGCCAGGGGAATAAGATCATCATTGATCGCCTGCGCCAGGGGATCCTGCGCAAGCTGTGCGCCGCCCCCGGCCTTCAGGACCGGGTCGAGCACCAGCGGTATGCCGGAATACTCGGCTGCAATGTGGGCGATGTGCCGAACCTGGCCCACCGAACCGAGCAGGCCAAGCTTGATGGCCGAGAACGACATATCCTCCAGCAGGATCGTAAGCTGGGCTGCAAATTCGTCATCGGCGATGGCAGTTACCGCGTAGGCATTGCGGGTATCCTGGCGCGTCAGGGCGGTGATAATCGCCGCCGCGTGACAGCCCTGGGCGGCAACGGCCTCAATATCCGCTTGCAGGCCGGCGCCGCCACTGGGGTCATGGCCGGAAATACATAACACGTTCGGGATACTCATCGGGGCCTAACTATAGCATTGACGCGGACTTACGTGGTTGCTGTTATGCACAGGCCGGCAAGATTCGCCACGGCTTGTGCCGTGTCTCACGCTGGCTTGTAACCACCTTCGAGGCCATTATTCAACTTGTTGATTATATTAATATATTACGTAATGGTTACAAATCCACCGCTGAGTAAGATCGCTAGAATTCACGCCGATTAGGGGGGCTATTCCTGGCACTATCCACAAAGTTATCCACAGCTTCTGTGCACAACTGAATTTTTCTTTTGAACAGATCATCTTAGCCGTTTTTCTTCGACAAAAACTTCTGCTTTGCTGCGTAGCTGAAATTGGCCATGTACCACAGAGCGACGCGGGCAAGCCGACGCTCAAAAAATATAGTATGGGGATGCCAGCCAGTAATTATTCAAGTTACTGATATATTTAAATTATATTTCTACTTCAGACCTGCTTGCCGTGCCGCAGGCACGCGGTGCACAACGCTGCGCAACAAGCCATCAGGCGACAAATGCAGGCAGCGATAGCCGGGCACGCGCTGGCGATCTTCAGCCGGCGTCTGACTGCCCGGCAGGAACTGGCGCGTAACCGCCGGGGTAGTCAGCAGGCGCAAACTGCCAAGCGGCATGTCGCATGCCTGGTGAACATGCCCGCAGATGATGGCTTTTACCTGTGCGTGCTGGTGCGCAATGCGCAGCAGCTGCGCCCCGTCGCGCAAGCCCAGCGCATCGATCCAGGGGCTGCCGACCACGGCTGGGGGATGATGTACGGCCAGCAGCGTGTTTGACTGCGATGGAGCTTGCAGGCGGCTGTCCAGGCGGGCCAGTTGCTGCTCGCCGAGTGCACCGCAGTCCGTGCTGTCAATGTGGCTGTCGAGCAGGATAATCTGCCAGCCGCGCACCCGAGCCCAGCCGCCAACCTGTACGTTTTGCATCGCCTGGGCCATCACTGACGGGCTATCGTGATTTCCCGGGATAGCGTAAATGGGCACAGCAAATTCCTGCAGTAAATCTGCCAAACGCTGGTAGCCGGAAGGGGATTCGTCGTGTACCAGATCGCCGGTGAGCAATAGCGCATCAATGGCCGGGTGCTTGCGTTGTACATCGGCAAGCACCTCCCGCAGTGCGGCCCAATTGTCCCACGCCCTCAGGCGCTGGCCGGGCTGGGCCAGCAAATGACAATCGGTGATTTGGATTATGCAGGCATCTTCGTTACTAACATCGCATTTTTGCATCGGTTAAGGTTAGCGTAAATTCTCTGCAACAGCGTGTATGACCAACAAGAGCTTCACCCTGTCTGACCGCTTATATAATTATGTGTGTGACGTTTCCCTGCGCGAGCCGCCGCTATTGCGCCAGTTACGTGAACACACCGCAAAGCGTGACGATGCCAACATGCAGATCGCGCCCGAGCAGGGCCAGTTCATGGCGCTGCTGCTGCAACTCATGCAGGCGCGCCGGGTTATCGAGGTGGGGGTTTATACCGGTTACAGCAGTCTGGCGATGGCGCTGGCGCTGCCGCGGGACGGGCGCATTCTGGCCTGCGATATCAACCCAGAAACCGCAGAAATTGCCCGCAGTTTCTGGGCGCGCGCAGAAGTATTCGACAAGATTGACCTGCGTCTGGGGCCGGCCCTGGCCACGCTGGACGCAGAGGTCGCCGCGGGTAATGCCGGCGGTTACGATTTCGCGTTTATCGACGCCGATAAAACCAGCTATGCGGATTATTATGAACGCTGTCTGGCGCTGCTGCGACCCGGCGGACTTGTCGCGGTCGACAATACCCTGTGGTCGGGACGGGTACTGGACACCCACAGTGACGACGAAGACACGAGCGCAATTCAGGCCTTCAACAACCGCGTGGCCGGAGACGAGCGCGTGGATATCTGCCTGCTGCCGCTGGCGGATGGACTGACGCTTTTACGCAAGCGCTAAATCAATACCCAGGGAATAACCATGCCGCAAGACTTACCGTATTCAGCCGCCAGCGAGCGCAACAGGGACCCCATACTGGCGGTATTGCGCGAGGTGTTTACCGTGCCGCAAAGCCTGCTGGAAATTGGCAGCGGCACAGGCCAGCACGCGGTGTATTTCGCCGAGCAGCTGCCGCACCTGCAATGGATTCCCAGTGAAACGCCGCAGCGCCAGGCCACCCTGGCACCGCGTCTGGCGCTTGCCCGGTTGCCGAATCTGCAGCCGACCCTGCAGCTGGATGTAACCTCGGAAAGCTGGCCAGTGGACAACGTGCAAGGCGTGTTTGCTGCCAATGTCGCGCATATCATGAGTTGGGACGCAGTGGGTGCGATGTTCGCAGGCATGGGCCGCATCCTTGCATCCGGCGGGGCTTTTTGTTTATACGGCCCGTTTAACACCAACGGCCAGTTCACCAGCGACAGTAATGCGACGTTTGATACGGATCTGCGCACGCGCGACGCGGCAATGGGCATCCGGGATCTGGCGGATTTGCAGGCACTGGCAAAACGTCACGCTCTCACCCTGGAGCAGGACTTCCCCATGCCAGCCAATAACCGACTGCTGGTCTGGCGCCGGACCTGAACGGCCGGGTAAAAGCCTCTACGGGTAAACCCCTGGTCTTTGTTATAAACGCCTGCCGTCGCCTTGCATCCACGGGATAGCTCTGGCGCGTACTTGTTTACTGGGGACACTTCCCGCTCAGAGTTAGGTCAGGGGGCGTTGTGGTTCCCATACGCGCTTATTTAATAATTAAAGGAGTTACTCATGCGAAAACTTTGGGCATCTGGATTAGCCGGTTGACGAACACCTATCAGAACGGGTGTCCATCAAACCCTCTCAACGGATTACATGGTTGTCACCACTAGTGTCCGGTTTGCAGAACGAAAAACCTACTCAATACGATGCATATCAATAAGTTACCCGCAATTATAGGTGTCCACGATTTGAATGCACCAAACCGATTATCCGGCCATGCTTTGGGTTGTTCAACAACCGGAAGC
>JBDNIO010000228.1:0-2216 GCA_041688215.1 Salinisphaeraceae bacterium
CAGCCTTGCGCGAACCGGCAACACGCGCGCACTGAGCTGTTTCGATTCATCGAAGGCTTTTACAATCGAATACGCTTACATGCTACTTTGCACTACTGCTCTCCTGAGCAGTTCGAACAAGCGGCAACTGCCGCTTAATTCCTGTGTCCGTTTTATCGGGTAGCGTTCACTTTCCGGATGCAATTGATACCGCGTACCATTGATGGAGTCTTAGACTGGTGCGCAGCCAAAGCCTTGAAGCGGGAGTTTATGTGATGTTGACCCGATCAGAAGCATTAGAATTGGAGACGATTTGCGGTGCCGACCTGCAAGCTGCAGGGTGCCGCGCCGCGCAAGTGCGTGACGCGCAGTGGGGCCGACGCATGACCTACTCCCGTAAGGTGTTCGTACCGCTTACTAACATGTGCCGCGATGATTGTGGGTATTGCACCTTCGTACAAAAACCAAGCTCGCCGGCTGCTCAGTTGCTGACACCAGAACAGGTCATGCGGACCGTGCGCGAAGGTGAAAGGCTGGGCTGCAAAGAGGTGTTGTTCAGCCTCGGTGAAAAGCCCGAACTACGGTACCAACGGGCGCGTGATGAGTTGGCGCGGCTAGGGCACCGAAGCATGACCAGCTATCTGGCCGAGGTCTGCGCGCTCGTCCTACGCGAAACCAGCATGCTGCCTCATATCAACGCAGGCACTTTATAAGCTGCTGTCAGATGGCCAAGTCGTGATGGGCTGTTGGGCCATTATCGCTGAAGACCCTGAGGCGGAGGCGACGCGTATAGGCGAGCATATTCTCTACCAGGTCAATCAGTACATCACTTGGGGTGCTTTTGGCCCACCGGAGAAAACCCCTCTGTTTGAGAGCGCGCAAGTGGCGATTGAGAACGGTTTGTACGAGCTGTGGGATGCCGATATGGCAGTGAGTAAACTGAAGAATTTGGTGGCAGATTATCCGATGATCAGCGACATCCACTTCTGGGCGCAATTTCCGGGGGAGTCTCTGGAATCCGGTTCGGCACGGTTGGCTTATATTGCCGAGAAGGTGCTGCCCCGCTTGCGTTGATCAGGGTAGACTGCACATACCGTACGTGGTCTCAAGATATGATAAGTGTGCGTTGCCGAGATTGATGTCATCATCGAAGTACACGGCGGAACGTCGCCCAGTCAATGGTCGGGTAAACGCTGTGGCCACACCGTGAAGGCGCAGCCGCTTGAGTTCAGCTGCAAGGTTACGAATGGTCCACCTCCCGCAGGCGGTCGTAACGTGCGGGGTCGGCCAGCGGTGGCGTAGTCACATGAAGAGACGTTCCCAACCGTGCTGGCAGGGACGGACCATTGAGTCGGGCGAGCGCATTGAGCACGTGTTCGCCGCTGACCCGGCTCGGGGGCGGCGTCGCTTGCAGCACCAGATCGACATTGACTAGAACGGTCTCTAATCGCGCGCATGGCACGCTGACCAAAACCTTGGCCATAATCTGATCACCGCCAGATTCGTGCAATAGGCTGCAGCGCAACTGCTGTAGAAACGAGCGTTGACCACGCGGGCTTTGCCTCGACCAGGCACGCGATCCACCACCGTGCGCTATTGTCGTAAACTCCGCGCCGCATGATTCCACCCAGCGCGGCGAAGCTGCAAGTGTGTGCGTCGAACAGCATCCCGTGACCCTGGCTGGGATACGTCACCAGCCAGAACGCCCGGCTCGTGCTGGACTTTCCCCAAAGCCATAGACGGATACCAGCTTGGGTTCAAACTAGAAGTGCAACACTATTCCAAGATAACGGAGAAGGTGTTGCATGGGAACAAACCACACTCAGCTCAGCTGTGAAGAGCGGGCGATAATTCATTGGGGCTTAGGCCAAGGCTGGACACAACGGGCAATTGCTCGTTGTGTCGATCGTAGCCAGAGTACGGTAAGCCGAGAGTTACGGCGCAATGGTTGGCGTAATCCAGCGAATAAGTCACCGCCCATCGGGCGACCGCGCAAGCAGCCAGGCTATCACGCAGTGGCGGCGCAGCAGCGGGCACATAAACTGGCCGTCAAAGCCCGTCGCCGGAAATTTCGACCTGGCGCGCCGCTGTGGGATAGAGAAAGCGCTCACGTCATTGCACTTGGTGGACCCCAAGATACAGACCATCATTATCGACATGTACGATGTGCCGAGCATGGACGGCTCCGCCATCGTGGCCATCCAGTCCTTAATCAACGATATGCACAGCGAGGGGGC
>JBDNIO010000229.1:0-3782 GCA_041688215.1 Salinisphaeraceae bacterium
ACAGCCTCCTGATATGGATTGACCTGTCAATAGTGATTGACGATTTATACATAATTCAATGGTTTGCGGCATGCACTTGGGTCAGGGCACGGCCAGCTGATTGCGACGGTAGATCACACTGATATTCGTGGATTGGGTACCGACCTGACATGTCTTCGTCGCGGAGCTGCCTTGCTCTAGTTTCGGGGATCAACAGGCTGTAAAGGCTGCCCCATAGGAGGCTCAAGGATGCTCCATCCGGGCCGGCCATGTCCTGATCCAAGTGCATGCGGTTAAATCTCCTATACGTTAGGCGTGTGCGATGTCCGTGGTGCCTGATTTCATGCGTGACTCGGCGTAACTCGGCGTGGCCGGCGTTATTTTGACTTCCTGCGCAATGGCCCAGATAAAGCCCGCCAGTTCGCGCGCCACCGCGGTGGTGGCTTGATTTTTAATCTTGCCCGCTTCGATTAAGTGCCGGTCGCGGGCGCACAGGCGTTTCTGCGCCTTCCAGGCAATGGCCTGGACCTCAGGCGGAGTTTGTTCGGCCCGGCGTTGTATGGTTTGGCTTTTTCTGGCGGGGAAACGATAGGCCCAGGCGGCTTCCACCAATACCCGGCGTGCATGCCCATTGCCGGTCTTGGTAATCCCGCCCTGGCGGCGGGAGCCACCGCTGGAGTGCTCGCTGGGCACCAGCCCCAGATAGGCCATGAGCTGGCTGGGCGAATCAAAGCGCGTAATGTCGCCCAGTTCGGCTAATACGGTCATGGCCGTGATCAGCTGCACGCCGCGCAGCGCCATTAAGGCTTCGACCACGGGGCGCAGTGACCAATCCTGGACGGCCTGTTGCATCTGCTGGGTTAACGCCGCCACCCGGCGCTGGGCATCAAGTACGGTATCAACATATTCCTGCAATACGATTTGTTGTACTTCGGTGGCCATCTTTAAGCGCTCGATCCACCGGAAATGCGCCTGAGTCCAGCGGCTTTTTCCGGTATAACCCTGGCCGTGGCGCAGCAGGAAGGCCCCCAGACGCTGACGTGCCGTGCGCTCGATGGCTTTGAGGTCCTCGCGTGCCCGAGTCAGATCGCGCATCGATTCTTGCTCGGGCCCAGGCGCCCACACCGCGGTGAGCTCACCCGCCCGGTGAAGACGCGCCAGCGTTAATGCGTCGCGTCGGTCGGTTTTGACCCGATCACCAGCTTTGCGGGGTATCAGGCCCGGTGCGACCACAATACAGTCGTGGCCCATGTTCATGATCTGACGGTGCAGAACATAACCGCACCGCCCGGCTTCGTAACAGACGCTCATAACTTCGCCGTCCGGGCTAAGCTTGCCCAGAAGCCGTTTGACCGCGGTGGGCGTGTTGCTAATCTCGCCCCGGTAAACCGGCTCGCTGCGGCCCGCGACGGCAACGGCCACCGCAATCGTGTCTTTGTGTACATCCAATCCAACATAAACGCTAAACTCTGTCATAGCCTGCCCTCCTCAATGTGGCTCTGCTTGGGTACGTTCCATCCTCAAGGTAACCCACGATAATTGAGGACGGGCAGGTCAATCCATGATGTCTAGTCGGTTACCGCCCCGCGGCTGGCGGTTGAAACCAGCTTCGCGTACTTGGCGAGCACGCCGCGCGTTACCCGCGGCTCAGGCGCAACCCACGCTGCGCGACGCTTTTCCAGCTCCGCATCATCCACATTCAGTTGCAGCTTGCGGGCCGGAGCATCGATGGTAATTGAATCGCCTTCCTGCACCAGCGCAATCGTGCCACCGACCGCGGCTTCCGGCGCCACGTGGCCCACAACCATTCCATAAGTGCCGCCGGAAAAACGGCCGTCGGTGATCAGGCCGACTACTTCGCCCAGGCCACGGCCGACTATGGCCGAGGTGGGCGATAGCATTTCGCGCATGCCGGGGCCGCCTTTCGGGCCTTCGTAGCGGATAACGACCACGTCGCCAGCTTTGATCTTGTCTTCCAGAATCGCGGCCATGGCGTCTTCTTCCGAATCAAAAACCCGGGCAGGACCGGTAATTTGCGGATTTTTCAAACCGGTGATCTTCGCCACGCCGCCCTCTTCGGCCAAGTTGCCTTTCAGGATGGCCAGATGTCCGGTTTTATATAATGGCTGATCGATAGGCTGGATAACTTGCTGATCGGTTGGTGGCGCGTCGGGCACCTCCGCCAGGGTTTCGGTCAGCGTTTCCCCAGTTATGGTTAGGCAGTCGCCATGCAACAAGCCCGCATTCAGCAGCATTTTCATGACCTGCGGTATGCCGCCGGCATGATGCAGGTCCAGGGTAACGAAGCGGCCGGAGGGTTTAAGATCGCAGAACACCGGCACGCGGCCACGGATTTCCTCAAAGTCGTCGATATTCAAATCCACTTCGGCCGCGTGCGCAATCGCGAGCAAATGCAGCACCGCATTGGTGGAACCACCCACCGCCATGATGACGGTAATGGCGTTCTCGAATGCCTTGCGCGTGAGGATATCGCGCGGCTTGATACCTGCCTCGATAGCACGCACGAGGGTTTCTGCCGATGCCTGTGTGCTATCGGCTTTTTCCGATTCTTCCGCCGCCATCGTGGAGGAATACGGCAAGGACATGCCCATGGCCTCGAAGGCGGACGACATGGTGTTGGCGGTGAACATACCGCCGCAGGAACCCGCACCCGGGCAGGCATTGCATTCGACCTTGCGCAGACGCGCGTCGTCGATGCGCTTGGCCGCGTGCTGCCCGACCGCCTCGAACACCGAAACCACAGTCAGGTCTTCGCCGTCGAGTTTGCCGGGGCGTATGGTGCCGCCATAAACAAAAATGGCGGGGATGTTCATGCGCGCAATCGCAATCATTGCACCCGGCATATTCTTGTCGCAGCCGCCGAGCGCGAGCACGCCGTCCATGGATTCGGCTTCGCAGGCGGTCTCGATGGAATCAGCGATAACCTCGCGCGACACCAGCGAATATTTCATGCCCGGCGTACCCATGGAAATGCCGTCGGACACGGTAATTGTGCCGAACGTCTGGGCCTTTGCACCGGCGCCTTCCAGCGCGGATTCGGCGCGCGCAGCCAGCACGTTCAGGCCCATATTGCAGGGCGTAATCGTGGAATAGCCGTTGGCGAGTCCCACAATCGGCTTGTCGAAATCCGCATCGGTATAGCCCATGGCGCGCAACATGGCGCGGTTAGGCGCGCGCGAGTTTCCCTGGGTGATGATATGACTGCGGCGTTTTTCGGGCATGAGCGTTCTCGTTGGTCTTTGAAAGCGGCGTATTATGCCAGCTTAAAGCATGGCCGCGATTTCAGGTTTATACAAATACAAGAAATGTTATCCGCAGATTACCCAGATTTTTTTGATTTTATTTGGTTCTAACGATGAATTAGTCGCCGCATAAAACCGCATCAGTATCGAAGATACACAACAACTCACCCGCATGCGATTGTGAACACAGAGGCGCGCAGAGGCGCACAGAGGGTTTTGCTTGTCTTGAAACCTTTCCTCTGTGTGCCTCTGCGCGCCTCTGTGGTTATAAAAAAGTAGGTGCGCGTGAGAGTCACTTTGATTTTTAATCCTAAAAATTCCCCGTGGCTTGCCGCGGGGTCTGCGCGATGGGGTTTCCAAAGGGGAGAATCGTGATTCTCCCCTTTGGTCGCCCTGCGGGGTTTCATACCCCGTTGGGCGAAATTTAAATTGATTCTTCAGGAAATCGGGATAGGGTCGGACAGATTACCTGTCCGACCCCTCCCACACCACCCGGCAAGCGGGTCCGCACCGGGCGGTTGGAATCGTTGAGGTCGTCGC
>JBDNIO010000230.1:0-2624 GCA_041688215.1 Salinisphaeraceae bacterium
CGGCATGGATGCGCCCTGGCTGTGGCCGATCATGGCTACCTTGCGGCCGGTTTGCTCATGAATACTGCGCAGGGCGTTGGCCACGAATTCTGCGGAAATCTGCTGGTCGATCAAGCCCCGGTCGGGATAAGTAACAGCGCACACATCAAAACCGCGCGCCACCAACAGCGGCGTGTAAAACGTAGTGTATTGCTCGGTGCCGGTAGTGAACGTACCGTGCACCAATAGCACCGGCGGCTTATCCATGTTCACGAATGGCGTGCAATGCAATGCTTCGTCCAGTACCGCCTGGCTGGTTTGCATGGGCGGATCGCTGGCCATGAATGCGCTGGAGCCGGAGGACTCGCCACCGCCTCCGCAACCGGCGGCCAGCAGTAGGGGGAGTGCGGCAAACGTTATTCGTATGAAATTTTTCATGGTGTATTCAACATCCGTGTCATAGGCTTTAGTTCAGCAGGCAGGGCTAGTCAACCTAGGCTAAGGGGTCATATTGTATATCGGCAATTTCCAATTCCTGCACACCACCGGGCAGTTGCACTGTTACACAATCATCCACGTATTTTCCAAGCAATGCCCGCGCCAGCGGAGAATCAAGGCTGATGAATCCCTGTTTGGCGTCAATCTCGTCTGGGCCAACAATGCGATAACGTTTTTCACTCGCATCCGAGGCGACGACAGTAACCCAGGCACCAAAAAATACCCGGCCTGTGTCGTCAGGCTGGCTGTTGGCAATTTTGAGTTCATCGATACGTTTGGAGAGATAACGCACGCGCCGGTCGATTTCGCGTAGCTCTTTTTTGCGATAGATGTATTCGGCGTTCTCTGAGCGGTCGCCCTCGGCCGCAGCCTCTGATAGCGCATTAACCACCGCTGGCCGACGGGTTTTCCACAAGAATTGCAGCTCTTCACTCAGGCGTTTATGCCCTTCGGGGGTGATGTAAGGGCTGGATTTTTCGCTGGGCGGTCTATAGCGGCTCATGCGCTGGATTCATTGCGAAGCTCTGCAAAATATTTACGTGCGGCCTGCATTACCGTGGGCGCCAGAACCAGAGCCGAGGTCATGGTAGGGATCGCCATCAGGGCGTACATGCCATCGATTACATTCAAAATCACTTCAATCGATACAACGGCACCAACTACGATCAGCAGAATATAGAACCAGCGGTAATGGTGTTCGTATTCCGCGCCGGCGATAAAGCCCAGACATTTGGTGCCGTAGTAGCTGTAGGTGATGATGGTGCTGATGGCGAAGAAGAATACCACCAGCGCCAGAATCCAGATGCCGGCGTTGGGCATGGCGGTGGTAAACGCCTGCGCGGTGAGGGTAACGCCGTTTTCCTCGCCGGATTGCCAGACGCCCGTCGCCAGTATGGCCAACGCGGTTGCGGTGCACACGATTAATGTATCAATCGCCGGGCCGAGCATGGCCACTAATCCCTCGCGCACCGGCTCCTTGGTTTTGGCGGCGCCGTGGGCCATCGATTCAGTTCCGATTCCGGCTTCATTGGAAAACGCACCGCGGCGCACGCCGGTTACGATTACGCCCAACAGACCTCCGCCAACCGCGGTCGGGGCGAATGCATCGGTAACAATCAATCCAAGCAAGCCGGGCAATTCAGGCAAGTGCTGGACCAGAATAAACCCCACAGCGCCCAGGTAAATCACCACCATTAACGGCACCAGCCGCGCGGTGAACGCGCCGATACGTTTGACTCCGCCGAGAATAATTACGGACGCAAACACTGCCGTAACCAGACCAAAGCCCAAGTTGAACCAGAACGGGTTATCACCCACCCAGCCATTGGGCGCTGCGATAAAGTCGCGTGTGATCTGGGTGAGCTGATTGATCTGAAACGCAGGCAATGTCCCAATCATCCCGGCCAGGCAAAACAACACGGCTAGCGGCTGCCAGCGTTTACCCAGCGCTTCGCGGATCACGTACATCGGCCCGCCCTGGACGCGGCCCAGGCTATCCTCGCCGCGGTACATGACCGCCAGCGTGCAGGTAAAAAACTTGGTGGCGATACCCACGATTGCAGTTACCCACATCCAGAACACTGCGCCGGGGCCGCCCACATGAATCGCTACCGCGACCCCGGCGATATTGCCTAGGCCAAGCGTGCCGGATAGCGCACTCGACAAAGCCTGAAAATGGTTTAGATCGCCGGGGTCGTCTTTGTTGTCGTAGCGACCGGTGAGAATACCCACGCCATGGCCAAGAAAACGGTAAGGCAGGCCGCGGGAATAAAGCAGGAAGAAAATACCGCCGCCCAAAAGCAGGATCAACAGCGGCGGCCCCCAGACGAAACCAGCGAAGGCGGCGGTAAGTTTTTCCAGACTTTCCATTATCGACAGTGGCGTAACATAGCTTAACCAGCACACCAAATCCTGAGTACTATATGCAGTTTGGCGTGCTCACTTCAGCCACATTATTCAGAAGTAGATGGCTCGATATTCGAGAGTGTTTGCCCGACTCCGGGTGTCGGTAGCCGATTCGCCGCAGTTTAACGGGGCAGGCTGCAGCCTTGGTGCCGGTGATAATGATGCTCTGATCGCAGGTTAACCCTTTGTTCTTTAGAACGCTGTGGCGCTCTACGACACGATAGCGTGCGTTTTTCTTTTGC
>JBDNIO010000231.1:0-9987 GCA_041688215.1 Salinisphaeraceae bacterium
CTTCCGGTTGTTGAACAACCCAAAGCATGGCCGGATAATCGGTTTGGTGCATTCAAATCGTGGACACCTATAATTGCGGGTAACTTATTGATATGCATCGTATTGAGTAGGTTTTTCGTTCTGCGAACCGGACACTAGTGGGATGACGTCCTAAACCAGCCACTTAAACTGCCCTGCGGTGCAACGCTGGACAACCGTATTGCCAAGGCGGCAATGACGGAAGGCTTGTCTGATCGCTACTTGCGCGCCACGCCCGGCTTGTGCCGGCTCTATGAACGCTGGTCGCAAGGCGGTGCCGGGTTGCTGATTACCGGCAATGTGCAAATCGACAAGCGGGTGCTGGAGCGCCCCGGCAATGTTGCGATTGATGCCAATGGCGGAACGCGGCAACTGGCGCACTGGGCCGAGGCCGGCACTTGTGGGGGCAATCATCTGTGGATGCAGATTTCTGACGCCGGGCGTCAGGCTCCCTGGTACGCCACCTGGGAGCCGCTAGCGCCCTCGGCAGTGCAGCTTAAGATTCTGGGCACTTACCGCAAACCTCGGGCAGTTACTGAATCCGAGATCAAGGATTTCATCGCGCGCTGGGCGACGGTGTCCGGTATTGCCAAGGAATCAGGTTTTACCGGAGTACAAATCCATGCGGCACATGGGTACTTGCTCAGCTCGTTCCTGTCTCCCGCAGTTAATCAGCGCACCGACGCCTGGGGTGGCCCACTGGAAAATCGCGCACGGATATTGCTGGAAACCATACACGCAGTACGTGCGCGCGTGGGGCCGGATTTCCCGGTGGCGCTGAAACTTAATTCCGCCGATTTCCAGCGCGGTGGGTTCGAGTTTGAGGACTGCCTGAAGCTGGTGTAAATGATCAACGAAGAAGGGGTGGATCTGCTGGAAATTTCGGGCGGCGCCTACGAGCAACCACAACTTTTTGGTTACCAGGGCGACGCGCAATCGGCAAAAGCAGACACGGCGAACGATTCCACGGCTAGTGAATCAACCAAGGCACGCGAGGCCTATTTTCTGGATTACGCTAGGCAGGTTAAAGCCCTGGCAAAGATGCCGGTCATGGTCACCGGTGGTTTTCGCAGCCGCGAGGTGATGCAGCATGCGATTGAATCGGGTGACGCGGATGTCATCGGCCTCGGCCGGCCCATGTGCGGCGACCCGGAAATTGCCGGCAAACTGCTGCGGTCAGAAGTGGATGAAACACCGCGTTTCGAGCAAAGCCTGAAAGTGATGTCCGGCAACCAGGCCAGTCCATTGAAAAAACTTTGGCCAATCCAGGTATTTGGCCAGCAGGCCTGGTATTACATGCAGATATTCCGTTTGGGTAAAGGCAAGAATCCCAAGTTATCGCTCAAACCGATGATGTGCTTCTTGCGTTTCCAGAACGATGAATTTTTGAGTGCTCTGCACCTAAAACGGCGCAAGCCACCTCTGCAACTCGAGAGGCCGAAATATGTCCGCAACAGCTAAAACTACAGTAGCCGAAATTACCGACAATGAAATCACCCAGGATGAAGCAGCCGCCGCGACGCGCAACATCGGCTCGATTGCAGGGCGCGATGCCCGCTTACCAGCCTGGCTGAACAGCGACGAATCGGTAGCGGATAACCCGAAGTACGATTCGGCCGTCATTATCGGCAATGGTATAGGCAGCCTGTGCTGCGCGGCGCGTCTGGCCCGCAGCAAGGCTTTTGCAGGTCGCGTCGTTATTCTGGGAAAACCGCCGGAACAAAGCCGGCGTTTAATCGGCGGGCTTACCCTGCGCGCGCGTTCTATGGACTACTTCGCGGCCTGCCTGGGCATACCGCGCGGCATCCTGGTGGAGCACGTCTATGCAGGCCATCATCTAGAGGTTGCCAGTGACAGTCAGCGGGCCGCGCGTTTTACCCGGCGCAGAGACGGAACCTACGAAATCGGCAAAACCGGTGAGTGGATGTCCCGTTGGGATCACAATGGCCGCGTGCTGTCCTACGACGTTCGCAACTCCCATATGGCCGCCAGCATTTACGACTTCATGCAGGACATGGATATTCGCTGGCAAGACACGAAAGCCGGATCACTCAGAGATTGCAAGGAGTTCGCCCCAGGCGACAACCCGATCATCATCAACGCCACCCCCATGCCGCTGGCCGGGGCCGGTGGCCTGGCGAAAAAACCGAAGAACTTTGTGATTGCGGCACAAACGCTGTTTTCGGCGCCACGGCAGCGTGAAAAAGGCATTCTACCGCCCAATACCAGCTTCTTCTGCGGCCGCAGCCGGGCCGGCCACTTGGACGCGTCTGTCTGGTATCCATTGCGTGACCCGCTGTCACCCTCTGCCCGCTTCTACGGCATTTTCTACCGCACCGTTCGCGCCGGTCCCGGACTGCATAAAAATACCGAAATAGAAATCATGAAGGACAACCTTTTTGGCGTGGCGAACGCACTGGGCTTCGAAGCGGTCGATCCTGACGAAACGCTGGGGTCCGCCATGATGCCCTGCTCCAGTTGGGGTCCGATTAACGAGCACACCCCCGGCTATCTGCATTTATCCCGTATGGCCAACGACGGCACCCCCATCATCGCCGGTGACGGCATGCCGCGCGCCGCGCTGGCATCGTACGTAACTGCGGAGGCCCTGATCGCCGGCGGCGAACCGCAGGCTTACCTGAATCAGGCCATGTCGGGATGGAAGCAACGCAACCGTCTGGCGCATCACTTGTTCGCAGGCGCCAGTCTGGTCACGGATGCGGGCCTGCGATAGATGCCGGGGTCGGCGCTAAATTTTGTTCAGGACTTTGGGGAGACCTGGGCGGGGTTGGAGAAAGTTTAGTACTCTAATATAGTTGGAACTTGCGAAAGTCGATAAACAACATTCTATAAATGGAGAATTTATGATTGCTTACACAACATTTGGCACCGACGACATGCCGCGTGCTTCCGGTTTCTACGACACGCTGCTGGGCGAACTCGGCGCGACACGACTGATGGACATGGGCCGTATCATCCTCTGGGGCACCGGCCCGGACGCACCGATGTTTGCCGTTTGCACCCCTATTAATGAAGAACCTGCAACCGTCGGCAACGGCACAATGGTTGCCATCGCCGTGGACAGCCGGGAAAAGGTCGATGCAATGCATAGCAAGGCGCTTGAACTGGGCGGGACCGACGAGGGGGCGCCCGGCGAGCGCTCATCATTCTACATCGGCTACTTCCGCGATCTGGACGGCAATAAGCTGAACTTCTTCTACGGCGGAAGCTGAGCCACATAATACATGACTTGCTGCGGCAATCCCGCAGCAAGTCATGTCGTTTAACAATCCTTAAAAAAACGGTACCAGTCATAAGTAACTAAGCTTTCATGCGTTATTGTTTTCGGTGACACTTTAACTAGGGTTATACCCGAATAGCACTTACTTAACCTTCTTTGGGTGTCCGTGTTTAGTGATCCGGGCACGGGCCTGTTGTCGCGATTCAGCCAATACAGGAAAGACCCTATACCATCGTTTGACTGCCCTGGGCTCGATGCGTCTGGGTCGATTACCGACACGTAGGGTGGCCATTGCCCGCAGCAGGTGCAGGAAGTTCAGCGGGTAAGATGAATCGCACATCATCATCCACGCCAATGACAGTTGCGCGCTGTGTTTGGCGAACAGACCCGGGTTAGGCGATTGCGATAGAATTGGCAGCCAATTCAACAAAAGATTAAACCATGCTGGGCTTTTTACCCGCGCCGATTACTGGCGTTATTGTCGCGTTGTTGCTGCTCGTAAACCTGCTGGTCTGGGCGGTACCGGTTTACGCCCTGATATTTATCAAACTGCTGACGCGTGGCAGTGCGCGCAATCGTATATCCGCATGGATCGCGTTGACCGTGCAAAACTGGGCAGCGGTCAATACCTGGATATTGCGTAATCTGCTGGATATGCAATGGGATATTCGCGGCGTCGAAAATCTCGATCGCAACGGCAAATATCTGGTTGTTTGCAACCACCAGAGCTGGAACGATATCCCCATGCTTTTTGCGGCGTTCGATCGGCGCGCGCCGTTCTTCAAGTTCTTTATCAAACAGCAGCTTATCTGGGTGCCGATTCTGGGCCTGGCGTGGTGGGGGCTGGACTTCCCGTTCATGAAGCGCTCCACGCCGGCGCAAATCGCCAAAAACCCCTCGCTGCGCGGGCGTGACCTGCAAGCCACCCGCGAAGCCTGCGAAAAGTACCAGGATCAGCCGGTAACGATTCTGAATTTTCTGGAGGGCACCCGCTTCACCCGCGAAAAACACGCAAAGCAGAATTCATCCTACACGCATCTGCTAAAGCCGCGCACTGGTGGCCTGGCCCTGGTGCTGGACGCGATGGGGAAACAACTCGATGCGGTACTTGATGTAACCATTGTGTATCCGCAGGGCCGCCCGGGCGGCCTTTGGCACTTGATGAGCGGGCAGGTGCCCAGCGTAATTCTTGAAGTGCGGGAACTGAGAGTGCCGCACGAGTTTGAGGCCGGTGATTATGGCAACGATCCTGCCTTTCGCAAGCGCATAAAAAAGTGGGTGGGCGATTTGTGGCTGGAAAAAGACCAGCGTATTGCACAAATTCGCGAACAGGCGGGTGTTTGATTGATGGCAGTGGCGCGTTTTTCGCAGATTCACAAGGCAGCGCTGGATGGGGCAGGCGGCGCGCAGGCGCTGAAACAGCGTATAACGAGACCAGAGCCGCCTGAATCGCTGGCCATGGTCGGCGCTGACCGCTATCTGTCCGTGATGAGCCGCCGCATCTTTCGCGCGGGCCTGAAACACAGCATGGTCGATGCCCGCTGGCCCGCGTTCGAAGCCGCATTTTTCGATTTCGAGGTTGATCAGGTCGCGGCACTGGACGACGACGATCTAAAAGCCTACTTCAGGGACGAAAGCCTCATTCGGCACCGCGGCAAGCTAACCGCGGTGCGCAACAATGCGCGCGCCATTCAAGCCTTGGCCGAAGAGCAGGGCAGTGTCGGCAGTTGGCTCGCATTATGGCCGGTGGATGAAATCGTGGACCTGTGGGATGAACTGCAAACACGCTTCACGCAACTCGGCGGCAACTCCGGACCGGCATTTTTACGCATGGTAGGCAAGGATACTTTTTTGCTAACGAACTGGGTGATTCGGGCGTTGAATCACTGGGGCGCTTATACCGGCGAGCCTAAAGGCGAGCGCGCCAGAGCTGCGCTACAGGCACAGTTCAATGCCTGGATGGATGAAAGCGATCTACCCCTGTGCCAGATCAGTCAAATACTTGCATTATCAATAGATTAACTGGACGACTTAAAGCATGAAACAGCCCCTGAAACTATTTGTGTGCGGTAGCCTGCTGGCCCTGCTCGCAGCCTGTGGCAACGAAGAAGCCAAGACGCCCGAGGCGCAGGCAGACACCGGCGAAAACAGCCAAGGACGCATTACCCTGCGCGGCGAACTCGTCTATCGTCAGCGCATCGCCTTGTTACCGGGTGTAACCGCCACGGTCGCCTTGATCGACACCGGGGAAAAGGGCGCAAAAGAAACCATAATCACCGAAGCGGCGCTATCCGATTTCGGCCAGGTTCCGATTGCCTTTTTGCTGACATTTCCGGGCGATGCGATTCAGCCGAGTCACGTATACAAGCTGCGTGCGGCATTGCAGGGCCCCCAGGGTAACGTCGCCTGGTCTACGGTTGCGATTGATCCGCTAGACGAAACCACCGTTCACCAGATTTCGCTGCAACAGGTCGGCTCGAGCGAGCCGCTTGTTTATCAGTGCGATGGCCTAAATTTCAAGGTAATCGCTGGCCGCAATACCGCGCGGCTGGCGCTGGATAATCGCGTGCTCGAACTCCCGTTGGTGCGTTCGGCCTCCGGGGCAAAATACAGCGACGGAGAAAATGTATTCTGGTCAAAGGGGCAAACTTCGGCGTTGCTTGTGCTCGACGGTAAACGCTACCCGGAATGCAAGGCCGCCGGTTGATGGTTTTACGCGCTCAGTAACCCAGTTGCCGCGCGGCGAGGTCTTTCATGATTTCCGCGGAGCCACCGCCAATAGTCATCACCTTCGTCTCACGGTAGATACGCTCGACTTTATTGCCCCGCATATACGCCGCGCCGCCAAAAATCTGCATCGCTTCGTTGGCGACGAATTCCAGATTCTGCGTGGCCAGCACTTTCAGCATGGACAAGTCTGCGATAGGCGTTTCGCCCTGATTGACCCGGTAGGCGAGTAAGTCCAGCCAGGCTTTAACCGATTCGGTGCGGATATTCATATCCACGAGTTTATGTTTTATAACTTGGTTTTTAATCAGCGGCTTGCCGAAGGTAAAGCGTTCCTTGGCGTAGGCGACTGATTCTTCGATGCAGCATTTTGCCAGGCCATAACACTGGGCGGCCATCATCAGGCGTTCGCTGTTGAAGTTGTGCATGATGCCGGCGAAGCCCGCGTTTTCGGCGCCCAGAAGGTTTTCCACCGGCACGCGGCAGTCATCGAAATATAACGTGGCCGTATCCGAACACCACCAGCCCATTTTCTTGAGCTCGGTACGGTCGAAGCCCGGGGTGTCTGCTTCGATAATAAGAATGGATATGCCGCCCAGCCCGGCGTCACCGGTGCGCACGGCCACGGTGAAATGGTCCGCCCGCATACCGCCGGAGATAAAGGTTTTGGAACCGTTGACTATGTAATGATCACCGTCGCGCTCGGCGGTGGTTTTCAGATTCGCCACGTCCGATCCGCCGGAGGGCTCAGTCACGGCCAGCGCCGCCATTTTTTCGCCGGTGAGCACGGGTTTTACGAATTTTTCCTTCTGTGTGTCGGTGCCGAAAGCCACGATCGGGGGCAGGGCAATGCCGTGTATCCAGACCGCAGGTACCAGCCCGCCGGAGCCGGCGCGCGTAAGTTCTTCATGAAAGACTATGCTGTAATGCGGGTCGGGGATGGGCACGCCGCCGAGTTCTTCCGGATAGCCCATTTGCAATAGCCCGGCGTCCGCTGCCTTGGTGAAAAACTCGCGCGGTACGCGGCCGGCCTCGTCCCATTCGTTGATGTAGGGTTCGATTTCGTTGCTGACGAAGCGACGTACCTGGTCACGAAAGGCTTCGTGATCGGGGGTGTAGTAGGGGCTGGCTTTGCGACTTGGCATGGTCACTTCTCTGCTGGTTGCTTGCGGGCAAACTATGCGAGTCGGTAGCGCTTTGCAAGACTACTATAGTAATACGGCGCAAACGTCGTACCATACTGCCGCGTTTACAAGGCCGTAGCCTTGTTCGTCCGTTTTACAGATCACTCTCTCCCGCAGTAGTTAGTTTTGCCCGCAATACGCCTTTCCAGCTTTTACTTTTTCTGGTTCGCCGCCCTGGGGGCATTGCTGCCCTACTGGGGGCTATACATGCTCGATCTGGGCTACCGGCCGGCGCAGATAGGCGCCATCTTCGCGATTTTAATGGCCACCAAAATGGTCGCGCCCAATGTGTGGGGCTGGCTCGTGGACCATTACGGCGGACGGATGGCGATTATTCGTATGGCCACGGGTGTTGCTGCGCTCATGTTCGTCCTGATTCCGTTCACCGATGGCTTTGTGCTGATGGCGCTTTGCATGGTGGGTTACGGATTTTTCTCCAACGCGTCACTGCCCCAGTTTGAAGCGGTAACATTCGACCATCTGGGTGCACAGGAATCAGGCTACGGACGCATTCGTTTGTGGGGCTCGGTCGGATTCATTCTGTCGGTACTTGTGCTTGGGCCGGTACTCGAGCGTTTCGGCAGCGCGCCGGTGCCCTGGTGGATTGTGACCTGCCTGGCGGGTTTGTTCGTGATCAGCCTCGCCGTGCCCGCACCCGCAAGGAAAACCGGCGATCCTGCCGGCGTTGGGCTATTGCATGTGGTAAAGCGCCCGGAAGTGCTTAGTCTGCTGGTGGTGTGTTTTCTGGCGCAGCTCAGCCACGGCCCGTATTACACATTTTTCTCGATCTACATGGAACAGTCCGGATATTCACGCGCAATGATCGGCGGATTATGGGCCCTGGGCGTATTCGCGGAGATCGGCGTGTTTGCGTTTTTACCGGTATTGACCCGGCGTATCGGCCTGCGCCGTCTGATGCTAGCGGCACTGGCCATAACCTGCCTGCGCTGGCTTTTGCTGGCTTTTTACCCGCAACACCTGCAATTCGTCGTACCGGCGCAGATCATGCACATGGCCAGCTTCGGTATTTATCACGGTGTAGCGGTAAATCTGATCCATCGAATATTCAGTGGCCGATTACAGGGGCGCGGGCAGGCGCTATACAGCAGCCTGAGCTTTGGCGCAGGCGGCGCCCTGGGTAGTTTGAGCAGCGGTTACCTATGGGAGGTGACCACGCCCGAGGTGGTGTTTATGCTCGCCGCCGCGGCCGCGGCGCTGGGTTGGATAATCGCCTGGGTTGGCCTGCGCGGCCGGGTATTGAGCCAGGAGTTTTAGCCGGTACTTACTAACAGCGGATTGCAGTGGGTATGATATGGCCGATCGGGCCAGCGTATGGATGAATTAACGCAAGGCCTCTAACCCGGGAAGATAAATGCGACCACCGATTAGCCGCAGTTCAAGTAACCCTGCCAAAGTTCTGAAATTCCTGCTATCACTGGCACTGCTCGCCCCCAGTCTGGTTCTGGCAGCAAGCCTGGATACTGCGCGCGACCTGCTTAATCAGCAACAGTATGACGAAGCGGCGCTGGAGGCCAATCGCTATCTCAGTAGCCACCCCGGTAATACCCAGGCGCGTTTCATACGGGGCCTGGCCCTGGCCCGCACCGGCCAGGCGGATGCAGCGATCAGCATGTTCCGTGAATTGGCGGATGAATATCCCGACCTGGCCGAGCCGCTGAATAATCTGGGGGTTCTTTACGCCCAGCAAGGCAAGTTTGAACTGGCGCAACAGGCCTTTGAGAAGGCCGTGAAGGTTAACCCCGAGCATGGCCCGGCACAGGAAAACCTGGGCGATGTTTATGTGGCGTTGGCACGCAACGCGTTTGAAAAAGCTGCCGGTCTGGAGCAAAACAACACCGCGGTCCGCCAGAAGCGTGCCCGCTTACAGGCATTGCTGGATGCCCCGCGTGATGAAGAATATGTGAATACCGCAGCCATTTCTGGCAACCAGAGTACGCCTGATACGCTTGCAAGCCCACAGCCGGTTGCCCAGCCCGCGCCCACGCAACCGCAACAACAGGCGCCTGCGCCCTCAGGTAACCAGGATGCCCCGGTCACTCGCGCTGCGAATGTCTGGGCCCAAGCCTGGTCGGACCAGAACGTGAGCGCCTACTTGAATGCCTATAGCGGCGATTTCGTGCCCGAATCTGGCCAGAGCCGGGCTGCCTGGGCTCGCGAGCGCAGCCAGCGGGTGTCTGCGCCCGGCAGAATTGAAGTTCAACTCAGCGATTTCAACGTAGAGACATTGAGCGACGAGCGCACTATTGTGAGCTTTCTGCAACGCTACCGCTCAGGCAATTATCGCGATCAGGAGCGCAAAGCCCTGCTGATGCGTCAGGAGGGGGTGAACTGGAAAATTCTGCGCGAGGACACGCCAGACGCAGTACAGCGCTATGCCCGCGGCAATCAGTCAGCGAGGCATGCGCAGGAAGTCCAGCCCCGCCTCAATTCAGGTTCGGATTGATAATCTGCGAATCGAGAATACCGGCCCGGATTCCGCCGAAGCACGCTTTAACCAGCGCTATGCGGCAGGTAATTACAGCGACCGCACGAACAAAACCCTGCGCCTGCAACGGGAATCGCAAGGCTGGCGAATTACGCGCGAGATCAGTAACTGAGTGTCTAGTGTAGTGCGTCATTCTGTTTGGAACTTATACAACCGCATGATTAAAATGAGAAATTCGTCATTGCGAGGAAGCCCCGCTTAGCGGGGCTGACGCGGCAATCCAGTGGGGAACCGTATAACTCGCAACGACTCCGGCACTAGATTGCCGCGCTTCGCTCGCAATGACGGGTTTTCGGACTCATCAACGCTTA
>JBDNIO010000033.1:0-12067 GCA_041688215.1 Salinisphaeraceae bacterium
AAAAACCATTCGCGCTGGCGCCGACCCCGAAGACGCCGATGGCGACGGCATTTCCGGGCGCGTAAACACCGTCTGGGATTTCGACAAGAACCAAGCCGCCATGGGCCGCTATGGCTGGAAGGCCGGCCAACCCTCGGTGCGCCAGCAAACTACCGCCGCCTCCGGCACGGAATGGCGCACGCCGCCGTTATGGGGGATTGGCCTGGCGAAAACCGTGTCGCCGGAGGCCACGTTCCTGCACGATGGTCGCGCGCGGAATTTGCTTGAAGCCATCCTTTGGCATGGTGGCGAAGCCGCGCTGGCGCGCGAGCGCCTACAGCAAATGAGTAAAGCCGAGCGCGAGGCGTTGCTGGCGTTTTTGAATTCGCTTTAGGTAATCAATTTAAATTTCGCCCAACGGGGTATGAAACCCCGCAGGGCGACCAAAGGGGAGAATCACGATTCTCCCCTTTGGGAACCCCATCGCGCAGACCCCGCGGCAAGCCACGGGGAATTTTTAGGATTAAAAAAGAACTAAACCGCAAAGGCGCAGAGCGAAATTCAATTTAGTGACTCTCACGTTGAATCAGGTCGTGGCCCTGCCGCGCTGCATATACCCTTTTTTAAAACACAGAGGCGCACAGAGGCGCACGGAGGAAGGGATTCAAGCCAAGCAAAACCCTCTGTGCGCCTCCGTGCGCCTCTGTGTTCATAATTGAAGCGGATGAATTGTTAAGTGCGCTCGAAGCTGACACGGTTTCATACCCCGTTGGTAGAAATTCAATTTGATTTTTACCAATAGTTTTCGGTCGTGACATGCCCTTTCTCTTTACGCGTATTGGGCGTAAATCCGCGCCCGGCCAGGGCTTCCTGCGTGTCGCGCACCATATCCGGATTGCCGCAAATCATGACTTGCGAGTTTTCCGGGTGCAGGGTCAAGCCGGCACGTTCTTCCAGCGCGCCGGACTCGATCGCGGCGGGCACGCGGCCGGGTAGCGCGTCGTTCGCCTGTTCGCGCGAGACAAACGGAATGTATTGAAATACTCCGGGATTATCGGCCACGTGCTGTTTGATGCGATCCTGATAGGTAAGCTCTGCGCCCAGGCGCACCGCGTGCACCAGCACGATTTTGCTGAAGCGCTGCCAGGGAACATCGGTTTTCAGCATGGACAAAAACGGCCCCAGCGCGGTGCCGGTGGACAGCATCCAGAGCTGGTCCGCGTCGGGCACCATGTCGAGCGTGAAAAAACCGCCGCCCTTGGGGCCGACGAGCACGGGGTCGCCCGGTTCCAGGCGGTGCAGTTTGGACGAGAGCGGGCCTTCGGGTACGATGATGGAGTAAAACTCCAGCACGTCGTCTTGCGGCGGATTAACAAAAGAGTAAGGTCGGCCCAATGGCTTGCCTTCTATATCCATCGCCAAGCGGCCGAACTGGCCGGCGTTGAACGGGGCGATGTCGGCCTTCACGCGCAGTGAATACAGCGTGTCGGTCCATTTGATGTTTTCGACAACGGTGCCTTCAATCCATCGGGCCATAATCTTCTCGGGTGATCTGTTACAAGTGTTGAATCTGGGCGGCTCGCTGGCCGGCGCGCGCAAGTCTAGCAAAGTCTGTGCCTTGGGGCGCGCTAGTGTAGTGTGTAGTGCGTTGGAATTAACGCTACTTAAACGGCGATGAGCACGAGAACCCGTCACTGCGAGCGAAGCGCGGCAATCTAGTGCCGGAGTCGTTGCGAGTTATACGGGGCTCCCCACTGGATTGCCACGTCAGCCCCGCTAACGGGGCTCACTACGTTCAACTCGCTACACTCGCTCGCAATGACGACTTTTCGCTTTTTACCCATGTGGCTGTATAGGTTCCAAACTACAATGGCGTACTACAAAGTCCTGCCGCCAGCGCAGCTAGACCTGAATTCTTGCCCAGCCCTTGCGTTGCCAGAACAGCGCGAACACTGCCGTCTGCAGCGTGCGGTAACCGACAAACGCCAGCCAGATTGAAAGCAGCCCCAGGCCCCACTGCGTGCCCATGAACCACGCAAGCGGCAGGAACAACAGCCACTGTAAACCCAGTGCCACCAGCATGACTTGCCAGGTGGCGCCCGCGCCGAGCAGGCTTTGCATCAGGATCAGGCCGACGCCGTCCAGAACAATGCCGGCGCCAATCACCTGCAGGGGCAAACGCCCCAAGTCGATCAGATTCGTCTGGTGCAGAAAAACCCCGAGCACCGCGTCGGGCAGAACTACCATCGGCAAACCCAGCAGCACGAAAATGTAAACGCCGATGCGCGCCACGTCCCAGGCCCAACGATGCGCGTCCTCGCTGTTACGCCGCCCCAGCGCGTGGCCCACCAGCGTGGCCGCAGCCAGGCCCAGGCCGATGCCCGGTAGCACCGCAACCAGGGTAATGTTGATCAGCACGTTTGCCACCGCCAGTTCTTCAGTGCCGACCTTGGCCACAATCCAGAACAGCACCGTCAAGCCAGCGGAAAACATGAACTGTTGCAGCGACACCGGCAGGCCGAGCCTGAGTTGTCGCCTGAGCTGACTAAAGTCCGGCAGGCGATGCAAAAATCCCGCGCCGCGCGCCAGCTTATAGGCCATGACAAAATAAATCAGCGTGCCAAAAAAGTTGCTGATGCTAGTGCCAATGCCCGCGCCCGTGGCCCCCATCTCCGGCAATCCGAAGTGGCCGAAGATCAGCCCGTAATTCAGGAAAACGTTCAGCGCGTGCATCAGTAACAGCGTGTATAAATACAGACGCGATAAATTCACCGCATTCCAGTAGCCGCGAAACGCGAAGTTCATACCCACGGCGGCCACCGAAACCAGCCGCGCCTGCAAATAGGGCGTGCCCTGGTCGACCACGGCTCCATCGTTAACCAGCACATTAAACAACCAAGGCGCGGCGAAATACAGCGCCAGGGATATGGGAATGCCGAGCAGTAATGCGAGTATCAATCCGCCGTTGAGCGGCACGGCGGTTTCGTCGAACTTATCCTCACCGTAACGGCGCGCAGCGGTCGTCTGCACTGCGGTCGCCAGGCCAATAACCACCGCCACCGACATGAAACTGATAAAGCTCGCCATGCCCACACCCGCCAGCGCCGGTGCACCCAGCGAACCGACCATGGCGGTATCGATCAGGTTCATCAGATTCTGCGAAGTCATGCCGCCGATAATCGGCAGCGCGAGCACCAGAATGCGGCGGGTACGATCACCCGGAACGAGGGCGGCAGGGAGTTGCATGCGCGCAATATAGCATTGGCGCTGCAATAGACTGCGGGTTTTGCGTACACTTAGCGCTCCACCCACCTGCAACCTGTTGGCTGTTGAATGTCGCAACCCCTCGAGGCCGCTGATGACGCGGCTGAAACCGTCGCCGCTGTTGATTTGGGGTCCAACAGTTTTCACATGGTGGTGGCGCGTGCGAGCGGCGCCGAGTTGCATGTCGTGGATCGCATAAAGGAATCCGTGCGCCTGGCGGCGGGGCTGGACGAAAAACGTCAGCTTAGCGATGAAGCACGCAGCCGGGCGCTCGATTGCCTGCAGCGTTTTGGCCAGCGACTCCGCCCCATGCCGCAAGGCCAGGTGCGCGCGGTGGGCACCCACACCATGCGCCGGGCGCGTGGCATAAGTGATTTTCTAGCCCAGGCCGAGGATGCGCTGGGCCACCCTATTGAAATAATCTACGGCGCCGAGGAAGCACGCCTGATATACGGCGGCGTAGCGCAGGATCTGGGCAATAATCGGCCCCGGCGACTGGTAATAGACATTGGCGGCAGCTCCACTGAATTGATTATTGGAGAAGGCGCGAAACCGCAGTTGATTGAAAGCGTCTCCCTGGGCGCGGTCGTTCATACGCAACGCTATTTCCCCAAAGGCAAGATCGACAAGCAAGCCTGGAAATCCGCCGTGCTCGGCGCTCGTGTAGGACTCGAAGCGCTGGAACGCGACTATCGCAATGCCGGCTGGGACGTGACAATCGGCGCGTCTGGCAGCATTAAAGCGGTGCAGAAAGTGTGCGAACAGGCGGGCTGGTCAGCGCAGAAGATTACACTCGACGGACTTAAACAATTAGGCAAGGCGCTTATCAAGTGCGGTCAGCTCGACAAGCTCGACCTGTCTGGACTTGCTGAAGATCGCCGGCCCATATTTGCCGGCGGCACAGCGGCACTTACCGCGATTTTCGAGAGCTTGAGAATCGACGAAATGGAAGTCTCGGACAAAGCCCTGCGTGAGGGCCTGCTGCTCGACCTGCTCGGCCGCTTGGGTGACAGCGGCGTGCGCGAAGACAGCGTAACCGCAGCCGCCGCGCGCTATGGCGCGGACCACGCACATGCCGAGCGCGTGGCCGTCACGGCGCACAGTCTGCTGGAACAGAACCCGCAAATCCCCGGCGGTATTCGCCGCAATGCCCAGTATTTGCGCTGGGCCGCGAGGCTGCATGAAATCGGCCTGGCAATTTCACACAAGGGCTATCACCGCCACGGCGAATACATTGTGCGCAACGCCGATTTACAGGGCTTTTCGCAAAGCGAGCAGGCGGTGCTTGCGGCTCTGGTGCGCTTGCATCGGGGCCGGTTTCGCGATGAAATCCTGAGCGACCTGCCCGCAGGCCAGCAACTGACAACCCGGTGGCTGGCACTATTACTGCGCATGGCCATACTCGTGCACCGTGGCCGCGACCCGCAGGCCAAGCCATCGCTCAGCCTGCAACTCGAAGGCGAAAAACTGCGTGTGGCTTTCGCCGACGGCTGGCTGGAGGCACGCCCGCTGACACGCGAGGACCTTGAAAGAGAGAAGGACTACCTGGCCCTTGCCGGGTACAAGTTAAAGATTACGAGCTAGGCGGGCTTTCCAGCAAGCGATGTTGCGCGGCAATCACCTCTTCACCGGGCGCGGGGGCTGGGCCTTGTTGTATTCACCGCGCTCATCAAGCACCCAGGCCTGGGTGTTGTCGCTAAGGTAGGTGTTCAAGTTCGCCTGCACACGCTGGCGTAAATCAGCATCCTCCACCGGAAAAAATTACGCTCCATCCAGTCGGCACTGCCTAAATACAACTCTGAATTCCCATCGTTCTGAAAAAAGAACACGCGCGTGTGTTCCAGAAAACGGCCGATAATTGAACGCACGCGGATGTTGTCGGAGGTGCCCGACACGCCCGGGCGCAGGCAACATACTCCGCGTATGATCAAATCAATTTGCACACTGGCACGCGACGCCCGGTAAAGGGCACGGATGGTTTGTGTTTCAACCAGGGAATTCATCTTGGCGATGATGCGAGCTGGCTTGCCGGCCTCGGCC
This sequence comes from Salinisphaeraceae bacterium, assembly GCA_041688215.1. GTDB lineage: Bacteria > Pseudomonadota > Gammaproteobacteria > Nevskiales > Salinisphaeraceae > JBDNIO01. The sequence goes on from JBDNIO010000033.1 coordinate 5,284, forward strand.
AGTTCGGTTGCGCGGTCGATTTTCGCAATCATGGCGTCGTGCAGATTAAACGGTGCATCAATCAGCTTGGCCAGGCCGGATATCTTGCCCAGACTAGTGAGTTGCAAAAACATCTCGTGCACGTCGTTGCCCAGCGCCTCGTCGCAGCTAAACAATCCATAGTCGGTATACAGGCGCGCGGTTTTGGGATGATAGTTACCCGTGGACAAATGCACGTAATGGCGCAGGCCGTCTACCTCGCGCCGCACGATTAGCGTCATCTTGGCGTGGGTTTTATAGCCGACGACGCCGTACACCACATGCGCGCCGGCTTCCTGCAGACGGTTGGCCAGCTTGATGTTGTCGGCCTCGTCAAAACGCGCGCGCAGCTCCACCACCACGGTCACTTCCTTGCCATTGTTGGCCGCATCCACCAGCGCGTCTATCACCGCGGAATCGGGGCCGGTGCGGTACAGGGTCTGTTTAATGGCCAGCACCTTGCGGTCACGCGAGGCACGGCGAACGAATGCAATCACCGGCAAAAATGCATCAAACGGATGATGCAGCAGCACATCACCATTGCGAATTTCGGAGAACAGATTGGCGCTTGGCGCCAGACTGTTGGGCAGACGCGGTGTGAACGGCGGGTACTTCAGATCCGGGCGGTCGACCATATCCAGAATCGCCATGAGCCGGTTCACATTCACCGGCCCATCGACCTGATACACGTCCACCTGCGCGAGCATAAAGCGTTCGCGCAAATAGGCAATCATGCGCTGCGGGTAGTTGTGCGCCACTTCCAGGCGCACCGCGTCGCCGTAGCGTCGGCTGGGCAGCTCGCCCTCTACGGCGCGTAGTAAATCCTCGACTTCTTCCTCGTCTACGAACAAATCCGAATTGCGGGTCACACGGAACTGATAGTAGCCGGTAGCACTCATGCTGGGGAATAAATCCTCGACGTGCGCATGAATCACCGAGGACAGAAACACGAAGTCATTCTGGCCGCTGTCGGTTTCATCATCGGGCAATTGAATCAGCCGTGGCAGGGCGCGTGGCGCCTACACAACGGCGTAATCAATGTTGCGCCCGAAGGCATCCTTGCCCTGTAGCGAGACGATAAAGTTCAGGCTCTTGTTCAGAATCCGCGGGAAGGGATGCGCCGGGTCCAGTCCCGGCGGGCAGATCACCGGCAGCAATTCGTCTTCGAAATACTGCGCCAGCCAGCGGCGCCGGCTGTCGTTCCATTCGCCGCGGCGCACAAAACGAATACCTGCGTCCTGCAACTGCGTAATCAGCACGTCGTTTAGCGTGCGATATTGCTCATCGACCAGACTGTGTGCGCGTTCGCTCACGGCGTTTAACACTTCTGCCGGCGACATATTGTCGGCATCGGTCGCCGCAGAGGCCAACTCCGCCTTTTGCTGCACGCCGGCCACGCGCACTTCAAAAAACTCATCCAGATTGGTAGAGGAAATGCACAGGAATTTCAGCCGCTCGAGCAGCGGCACACTGGTATCCTTGGCCTGTTCCAGCACGCGCGCGTTAAACTCCAGCAACGAAAGCTTCCGGTTTATGTAGAGTTCCGGAGCATCGAGTGCCGGCAGATCAGCTTCGGAATTTATGGCGGCGTCTTGCATATACAACTTTTTGGCGAATGACCCCTTAGTTTAGCAAGCCAGGATTACAGATTAATGACCAACCAACGCCTGCGCCTGTTTCAGGTAGACGCTTTTGCCGATCGTTTGTTCACCGGCAACCCGGCGGCCGTGTGCCCCTTGCAAACATGGCTGCCCGACACCTTGTTGCAGTCAATAGCCGCCGAAAACAATCTGGCCGAAACCGCGTTTTTCGTGCCCTGTGACCAAGGCTTTGAACTGCGCTGGTTTACCCCCACGTCCGAGGTAAAATTGTGCGGCCACGCCACACTGGCCAGCGCCTTTGTGCTATTTGAATGTCTGGATTTCTCGGCAACCAGCATCCATTTTCAAACCCGCCATAGTGGCGCGCTTAAAGTAACCCGCGAGAATGGTTTACTGTGGCTCGACTTCCCCGCGCAAATCGCCCAGCTTTTGCAAAATCCGCCGGGGCAATTGGTTACAGGGTTGGGCGGGACTCCCCGGGAATGGTTCTCCGGCCCTAATTACATGGCGGTATTTGAACACGAATCTCAAATCACCGCGCTCGCGCCCGACATGCGCGCGCTCGCCACCCTGCCGGAACGCTGCGTGATAGCGACCGCGCCGGCGGACGACCCCGACATCGATTTTGTCTCACGTTTTTTTGCGCCGAATTACGGGATAGACGAAGACCCGGTTACCGGTTCCGCGCATTGCATGCTGGCGCCTTACTGGGCCGCACGGCTGGGAAAAACTCAACTCCACGCGCGCCAGATTTCAGCCCGCGAGGGTAATTTAATCTGCAACCTGTCGAATGACCGCGTACATATCGGCGGGCGGGCAATACTGTATCTTGAAGGCGAAATTCGCCTGCCGAAGGAATAGCCCCCATGGCCAAATTATTTCTGATCATTGCCACCCTCTACGGGCTGCTCGGCGTGGTACTCGGCGCTTTCGGCGCACATGCGTTACGCGCACAACTCTCCCCGGATTTGCTGCGCACCTGGCAAACGGGTGTGGAGTATCAGTTCTACCATGCTTTCGCCTTGCTGGCCGTGGGCCTGCTTGCCAGCACAGGCATAGCCGCAAACAGCTGGACTACCGCCGCCGGTGGTCTGTTTGTTCTGGGTGTACTGCTGTTCTCCGGCAGCCTCTATGGTCTGGCTTTGGGCGGACCCAGATTGCTGGGACCGGTGACGCCGTTCGACGGGCTGTTGCTAATCGCTGCATGGGGCTGTCTGTTGGTAGCCATGCTGCGTATTCCCTAAAAACTGAAGTTCGGCGCTTTGCGTGCTTGCGACTGGGCTTGATTAATAGAGAATCTTGGCGCTGTTCCAGTTGGCTATCTAGTCAAAATGCTCTTGGCCATTTTTTCCGCCTCTTCGGTTGACGCGCTGTCGTCAAAATTAATTGGATGCGGAATGGTTATGGCCTTTTGCGCGGCATCCCGCGAGCCGATGCGCTTTACCCAGGCCTGCAGGTTGTCCAACCCATCGGTGGACACCCCCGCCCAGAACGCAATCCCTACCCACGGCCAGGTCGCCATGTCCGCGATTGAATATTCGTCGCACAGGTACTCGCGGCCTTCGAGTTGTCGGTCCAGCACTTCGTAAAGGCGACGGGTTTCGTTGTGATAGCGGTCTATCACGGACGGGATTTTTTCATCGAAATAACGATAGAAAACATTGGCCTGCCCCTGCATGGGCCCCACGCCGGCCATCTGGAACATCAGCCACTGCAGCACGCGCGAGCGGCCCTTTACATCCAGCGGCAGAAAGCGCCCGAATTTTTCCGCCAGATAAATCATGATGGCGCCGGATTCGAATACCGCAAAGTTATCGGCCTCGCGGTCGACTATGGTCGGGATGCGGCCGTTTGGATTTATATGCAGGTATTCCGGCGTTTTCTGCTCGCCGTCGGACAGGCTGATCAGCTTGACAGTGTATTCGGCGTCGAGCTCTTCGAGCAATAAGCCGATTTTCCAGCCGTTGGGCGTGGCGGCGGTGTAGAAATCAATCATGGCAACTCCTCATTATTTGATATTTAGCATACGCCAGTGAACTCTGCGGCGCGATCCTGATCATAGGGAGGTAGGGATTTCTACTTGGTGACCCACTCTAAAAAAGGAGCAGCAAATGCACAATACCTGGGTAGTCGTGGCCGACAGTGCGAGGGCCCGAATCTTCCGTCGCGCGGCGCGCTGGCAAAAACTGGATGAACATCAGGGCCTGGCGCATCCGGAATCGCGCCTGCATGATGGCGACCTGAAAACCGGCGGGCGTGGCGAGCAGCACGAAAGCACCAATCGCAGCGCGCATTCTTCAGATTACAGCGTATCGCCCGGTGAAAAGCACGCCGAGGATTTTGCCCGCGACATCGCTCACGCCCTGCACGATGGCCGCAATCGGGGTGAGTTTGAAAAACTGGTGTTGGTAGCGCCGCCGTCTTTTCTGGGGCATCTGCGGCACAAGCTCGACCACACCACAGCGCGCTGCGTGGCCCAGGAAGTGGACAAGAACTGGGCGCGCCGTTCGACTAAAGATATCGAGGGCCTGCTAGCGCACCATTTTTAGGCGAATGTGCGTAGGTTGGCTTAGCGCGCAGCGCGTAAGCCGACGCTCAAGCTAATTTCGCCCTGGAATAGTCGGATTACGCTGCGCTAATCCGACCTACGGCGGCTAGTTCAGGGTGCGCAAAACCTTCAAGGCCTCATCTACATGTTTCTGCGCGGAAAACTGCGAGTTGAATACGTGACGCACGGTGCCTTTTTTGTCGATCACGAACGTTACCCGGCCAGGCAATAAGCCCAGGGTTTTGCTTACGCCATATTGTTTGGCCACCTTGCCGCCCGGATCGGTGAGTAATACGAATGGCAGGCGGTGGGTTTTGCTGAATTCTTCGTGCGAAGCGGCGGAATCAGTGCTTACGCCTATCACTTCGGCGCCGGCGGCGCTGAAGTCCTCATAGGCATCACGAAAGGAACAGGCCTCGCGGGTGCAGACCGCGGTGCCGTCCTTGGGGTAAAAAAACAGCACGACTGACTTGCTCCTCTGGTAGTCGGACAGGCGCACGTCGCCATCAGCGCCGGGCAGAGTAAAATCGGGAGCACAATCGCCTGCGTTCAGGTTTGCCATAGGATTAACCTCGTAGGATGTTAAAAAATCGCTGCCAATAACTGCCATAGGATCAGGCAGATGAGGGCGGCCAGAGCCAGCGTCGCAGCGCCAAACAAAAACGCCGGCCAGCGGCGGCGCGCTTTAGTGCGTTGGTCGTCTTCCAGCCAGTCTTCCAGCAGATTCAGGTTGCGGCGATTGGCGCGCCAGGCCACGTCAAATACGTCACCGATTACGGGCACCAGGCCCAGGGCAAAGTCGGTAACAATGTTGCGGCCCATGCGTGTCAGTAATTCGCGCGGCGCACGCAGGCGCACGGCCTCGGCAAATACCACGCTGGACAGCGCAACGCCGGCAAAATCGCCGATGACCGGCACCAAGCCGATGATCGCGTCCAGGCCCACGCGCACGTTGATAATCGGGATGCGTATAACGTCGTCCAGCAACCAGACCCAGCGCTGCAGACGCGCGCGTCCACGCACGCGCCGCTCGTGCAACTGCTCGTCATTTTCCGCGTTTGCCTTGTTCATTGAGCGGCACTATAGCAAGACCACGCTAGGGAGCTGCTGGAAAACGCAGTTTTTCGGCAGCTCCCGCTTGGCACAGGGATGTGCCAACCCCCGATAATTTTTACTTGGCATGCGCTGTAAGTGCTTGAAAATGAAGCACACGCGAAACCGCGTTTTGCGTGTGGGTCGATGCCTTGTTCATTGACATGGGTCCAAGTATGGACTTTTTCAGCAACCCCATATGGCCGGCCTGTTATGCTATCGCGCAGCGAAAAAAGGAGCGCGTTGAAAATGAAAAAATTACTCTGTGTGTTTGGAATCGTGATCATTGCCGCAGCAGCCTATCTGCTGTTCTGGCCGGTGCCGTTCGAACCGGTCGCCTGGGATGCGCCCAAGGCACCTGGGCTGAGCGGCGAATATGCCGCCAACAGCAAACTGGCTGATGTGGAATGGCTGGCCAAAGGCGTGGCAGCGGGTCCGGAAGACGTCGATGTGGATAGCGAAGGCCGCATTTACGGCGCATTCGAGGACGGCAAGATTCGCCGCTTCGCCAGCGACGGCAGCCAGCCCGAGATTTTCGCCGATACGAAAGGCCGCCCGCTGGGGCTGGCCTGGGCATCCGACGGTAGTCTGGTAATCGCCGATGCCGTGAAGGGCCTGCTCGCGGCGCGCAGCGATGGCAGCCTGCGCAAGCTCGCAGACAGTGTGAATGACCAGCCTTTCGGCTTTGCCGACGATGTTGACGTGGCCGCCGATGGCACGATTTATCTCACCGACGCCTCTTCGAAATTTGGCTACGAAACGGTCATGGCCGACATCCTGGAACACGGCGGCAACGGGCGTTTGATCAAATACGAGCCGCTGGCCGATGAGGCCAGTGTATTGCTCGACGGCCTGCAATTCGCCAACGGTATTGCTGTAGGTCCGGATGAACGTTATGTGCTGGTCAACGAAACCGGCGCCTACCGCATCACCCGCTACTGGCTTAAAGGCCCGAAGAAAGGCCAGAGCGAAGTGTTTATAGACAATCTTCCGGGCTTGCCCGATGGCGTGTCCTTCAATGGCAAGAACATCTTCTGGGTGGCGATTTACGCGCCACGCAATCCCGAGCTGGACTACATGGCCGACAAGCCCTGGCTGCGTAAAATCGCCTACCGCCTGCCCGAGGCGCTACAGCCCAAGCCGGTGAAACACGCTTTTGTGCTCGGCATTAATACCGACGGCAAGGTGGTACATAATCTGCAGGACAAGGCGGACCAAGCCTACGCGCCAATTACCAGTGCGCAACAGGTGGGAGACACCCTGTATTTCGGCAGCTTGTCACAGCCTGCCATCGCGCGCATGCCAGCGCCGCAATAGGCTGCCACGCATAAAAAATCCCCGGCCTGCACGTGACAGGGCCGGGGATTTCTAACCGTTATTAACGACTAGTACTATTTCAAACTAATAATAACGGGTAAAGTTGTTTGAGTTTAATTCTGGCATCGTCAGTGGTGAAGGGCCAATTGGCGGTATGGGCTGGGCGATTTCTCGTATCTGTCCAGGCATTGATATTAGACCTCACGGT
>JBDNIO010000232.1:0-3114 GCA_041688215.1 Salinisphaeraceae bacterium
AGCACGGCCACTTGGAGGTCTGTACGCTGCGGGACAGGAACGGCACATTCGAGCCGCAGTTGGTGGGTAAACGCCAAACCCGGTGGACCGAGTTTGATGATCAAATACTCGCGTTGTACGCCAAGGGCATGAGCACCCGCGATATTACTGCGGCCTTCTCTGAAATGTACGGTGCTGACGTCTCGCCGATGCGTACCACCGCTGTGGCTGTGATCGCTCCCTACTCGTCAGCCACATGCGGGTAGGGCCAGGCGATTTGTTTGCAGCGGTTTCGCCAAGCACCGCTATTCACGATGGAGACCAGGGGCCTCCCAGGTTCCTAAGTTATCCCGGTATGTACATGCCCCGCTCTTCGACCCCGACGGGATCACAGGCACCTTGCCTTGACGGTGCCCGCGTTGCTGCCTTCCGTCGTCTTGAAAACGTCGGCGCCCACAATACGGTCATTTCGGAGCTCAATCACGCGGCCTGTACATTCGCTCGTCCTGGCTTCGCAGTACCCGTTGCCGGGCCACCGCGCAGGAGTCGCTTCCGGCTGCTGGCTAAGCTTTGCCGGGCAGGATTTACACCTGCCGGATAACGGACGCTATTTCAGAATATATACCTCCTTGTATTATCCTTCCCAAGCGCTCAGGCTTTGCCTGGCGCACCAAGACCTGACCCCATTTTCACTTGTATTGAGACCTAACCCTGATTTTCCCTCGTTGCTTGCGTGGTATCACTTAGGCAAGAATAGAGGATTATTGATTAACTCCATATAGTCGCCTGAGCTGTCTCCAACAAACACGTTGGGAGGGGAAAGTTCAATGGTGATAACAGATGCATTTCCATCGGCTGGCATATCTAAGATATTCACATCACCAATGAATTCAAAACCTAGTTGATAAGGTGGATTGCCCTCAACATTACCACGAAGCGAGTCTTCCGACTCCTCGTCTAAAAAGAACGAATCTCCGCCAGTCTGTTGCGGAACTTCATCCATCCTGACAAAAAATGATTTGAAGTAAACAGCCGAACCAGATTTCTCAACCTTCCAACTTCCGATTAGGAACTTTTGCTCGTTCAGATAGCGAAACACAGTGCCTTGATCAGGGTAACCGAACGTGAGGCTAACAATCTTATTGTTCGACTGCTCTGCATAACCCCAAGATCCGTCATCTTGCGGCTGGAAGTAGTATGCGCGATCCACGTTTATATCGAAACCTATGAGTCCGGATACATCAAACTCCCTAAATTCAGGCGCCGTCTGGACATCCGCTTCATCTCTCCATCTGAAAGATATTGTTCCGTCAAAAAATGTGCCATTGTTAACGCAATTATCCAACCTCATAATTCCGCGGTTCTTATATTGTCTATAAGGGTCGCTATTGGGCCTATCTAGAACGTTATAGCTATAGCTTATACTGCCACTCCCATCGCACTGCGCAGACTCTCCATCATTTTCGGTAAACGTGGCGGTCGTTACCGGAATAACTAATCCGAGTAGTTGTCGCGTTACCAATAACCCCCCAGAGGTTAGGCGCGCGTTTTGCCTTTGCGCTGACGAAAGCTGATTTGATTGTCCACTACTGCTACTACCACCGCAGCCAACCAAAAAAACCAGCATGCCGATTACTAGCACGCGATCACAAGATCGTTGCATTACTCCCCCCCCAAAAGCGTTTATATTTAGTATTCAGCGTATCAGATTTACGAATAAGTGGGAATAAAAACACGTGAAAACGCATAACCGGCAGGTAATTGGGCAGACAGGGTTTTGCAATGACACATATTGGAAAACCAGGGTCGGACTGAGATAAAGCCAAATGCTACCAGGGTTTGTTCTGCCCCCCGCCCAAATCCCGGCTACCATGTAGGACTGTGATCACGCGCACATGATCGGCGCGTTTTAGCCAGTAAATAATGCGATAGCCTTGAAATAACAACTCCCGGATGTCGTCGGGAGAATCCTCGGCCTCGGGCACCCCGCGGCCGATTTGCGGAAAATCGACAAGTTGTTTTTCAGTGGCATCAAAAATCCGCTGAATAAACGCCATCGCATTGCCCGGTGAGTCCTTGCTGATGTAATCGCGAATCGCCTCTAAATCATCCAGCGCCGGATCAGTCCACTCAAGGCGCATAGAGCAAGCGTCGCTTGGCCTCCTCATGGGAGACCACACGGCCTTCCTTTGCGGCGGCCAGCCCCGCCTCGATTTTCTGCTTTACATATAACTCATACATGATGTCATCCCAACTCGCCTGCTCGGGCAGATGCTCGATGATTTGCCGGGCGGCTTCTTTCGCGGATGTCGCCATAATCAATCCTCCTCTAGCTGTCGGTTTAGGGCAGAACCGGGATCGGACCGGTGAAAAACCGTTACCTTACGCGTACTACCAAATATTTTTATCGTCGGCGGAGTCTAGGCCAATTCGGCCGATCTGATTTGAGCCTGGAAAAGAAGATGCTAACTCTCACAGCTTCCGAGCGGAATATTCTGGTCCAACAGCAGCTCCAAGGCTAACGCCTTAACTGCAATGAACGACGGTTATTTGATGTTCGCGATTCGCTGCAAAAGCCATGCAGGCGCGGATATCCATGATGGTCAATTCTGGATAATCCGAAAGGGTTACATCGGTGTCAGGTCTTGCTATCCAGCAATCCGATAGTGGAGTGCTCTGAGCTCAATGTGGCAATGCAAGACCCTAATTCTCCGTAATTCTCCGGGGACTTTTCAAAACGCGGATTAAAGGACTTTTCGAGGTGGTGTTGACACACAATGACGTGACGGGGTTTAATTGTTGGTATTAATGTAAATGAGTCAACAGGCCAAACAGTTTTTCATTGCCATATTCACCTTATACCTCGCCGTGAGGGCGATGTAGAAAGGCCGAAAGGCAGTGTGCGGCACGTGATCCCTGAAATGGGTTATTATTAAATTATATGGGTGCGGGGGAGAATCGACGTGTACAAAATCAATATATTTCGCCACTAGCGTCCGGTTAAAACTCAAACAAATTCAATTGGTTATAGCTTTGGTCATTATCGCTATTGTAACCGGAGCCCGCCAAGGCTTGATACAGCGAGGTTTTCTCGAAAATAGTGACCGACAAAATCTGTAATAAAGTGTAGAGAGA
>JBDNIO010000233.1:0-12885 GCA_041688215.1 Salinisphaeraceae bacterium
TAAAACTGCGCGTCCACGTCCGCCAGAAGATAGGGATTACGGTAAGCCGCGCGGCCGAGCATAACGCCATCTACGTGCTGGCTATGTGCTTTTGCGCTGGCCAGTTCTTCAATGCCGCCGTTGATCAGAATTTTCAGTTGCTGGAATTCCTGTTTAAGACGATAAACCGAGTCATATTTCAGTGGTGGTTTTTTGCGGTTTTCCTTGGGCGACAATCCCTGCAGCCAGGCCTTGCGCGCATGCACAATAAAGGTCTCGCAGCCGGCATCGGCCACGATTTGCACAAAATTTCGCAGCGCCGCGTAATCGTCCTGATCATCTATGCCGATGCGGGTTTTCACCGTAACCGGAATCCGCACCGCGGCTTGCATGGCGGTAACGCATTGCGCCACCAGCGTGGGCTCGGCCATTAAACAGGCGCCAAAACGCCCGTTCTGAACGCGGTCAGAGGGGCAGCCGATGTTGATGTTTATTTCGTCGTAACCAAAATCCTCGCCGATAATCGCGGCATCGCGCATGTCGTCGGGATCGCTACCACCCAGTTGCAGCGCAACCGGGTGTTCGGCCGGGTCGAAACGCAAGAGCTTGGTGCGATCGCCGTGCAATACCGCACCGGCGGTCAGCATTTCGCTGTACAGCAGCGCGCGGCGGGTGATCAGACGCGTGAAATAACGCTGGCTGGCGGTAGTCCAGGCCATCATCGGGGCGACACAGAAGCGGCGGTCCGGCTGTGGGCGGGGATGGGCCTTGGGGGACGTCGAATCCATCGTTCTATTATCGCATGTAGAGCACAACGATAAAGACCCCCGGTCCATAATCAGTTAGTTATTGCTGGGCAGCGGCTGCCGGTATTTCTACCGGTCCGGATAGCGAGTGATTGAACGTATGGCCTTGCGCGTCGCGCAGGCCGGCGCGCACCCGCACCAGATAGCGCCCCGGTTCGGGAACCACGAAGTAGAGGATCGAAGCTGTCGGCGCGCGCCGCCATGTGCCTTCTACACGCTTGCCCGAATCCGACTGGTAGACGGCCAGCTGGTCTTCGAAGCCGCCACCCCTGGCGAAAGGTTGCGAAAAAAACAGTGCAATAGCCTGTTTATCCGCGGGCGATTCGGGGTAAGCGCCGATCTGCAGTAGCTGCAGTTCGGAATCCGCCGCTGTGCTGGTCCACCAGGGGCGGGTAACCGGAGCCGGCGTCGCACTGCTTACGCCCGCGCCGGCGTCAGAGGTGTTTTCGAGTTCGAGGGTAATGCCGCCGGAAAAACCCGTGGACGGGTTTTGTGCCGGTAACTGAACCGGCACCGCGCCGATGGTGATAACGAACGCGGAGCCGGCGAGGTATTTATTCAGATCCGGATTCCGGTTGCGAATCTGATCCCGTGTCTGTATCAGAATCAGGCACGGCGACCGGGGTTTCCGGCGCACCCACCGGATACCGGAACAAGGGCAGATAGACCCAGCCCTGCTTGTCTGCTTGCGCGTTCTTGATCTCAGCCCAGGCGTTTTTAGCATCCGCGGTTACGGTCACAATATCGCCCGGCTGTAACTGGCCTACAACCGCGGAATCGGTGGTGCCTTCGGCGCGAATATTCACTACGCCCTTGGCTACGATCTTGTCGCCTTTCTTCGCGGGTTCGCCGCTGAACTGGACGGGCTTGGCCGTGCCACTATCCTTGCTGGTTGCGGGCTCGTCCGATGCATCTTCTGATGCTTTCGCGGAAGCGTCCGACCCAGAGTCGGCTGTGGAAGAAGACGAGCTTGAACCATTGGACGAAGATGCCTGGGCGGAATCGCTTTTCGGCGTGTCGGTGTCCTCAGAGGCTGACGCTGTTTCGCCCGCTTCGGAAGTATCTGAGCTATCCGCTTCTTCTTCGCCTTCGCCCCCGCTTTTGGCTTGCGGTGCGATGGTTACGTTCGGGGTGTCGTCGGATGCGCCGCTGCTTTTTTCTGTATCGTTCGTGCCAGATGATGCTGAATTTGAAGTCGCATCACTGGATGTACTGTCAGGTGAGGCAGACGTGCTTGCCGTGTCGGTGCCTGAAGATGCGGCTGCGTGTTCACTTCCAGCATCCGCGTCTTGCTCCATGGCATCGCTGGATTTGTTGCCGGAATCGTCCGCACCGGAGTCGCCGGAGTCACTCGGTGACGAGCTAGCACTATCGCCTTCACTCTGAGTAGCGGAATCATCGTTTGCTGCATCAGCATCGGCTGAATCAGCGTCATCAGATTCGGACTCGTTCTCCATACTGTCTTCGCCGGCCGAGGCTTTTTCTTCCGGAGGCAGGCCGGCCTGGGCAACTTCCTTAGCCTTGTCGCTCGTTGCCGCTTTCTTTTCCTGCACCACCGGGGGTTCATCGGGAACGACATTCGTCAGTTCGGGTTGTGGCCTCTCGAGCGTGGCATCGAGAATAAAATAAGTCGCCGCGGCGACTACCGCGAAGCCGAGTACAATAAGTAGTGTGTCTTTACGCATTTTTTAATAATCCCTGGCGAATAAGCAAACGCTAGCTTAACCAGCCAGCGGGGGAGCTGTCACGCTTTAGTGGAATAGGAAATGACAATTAGCTCCAGAAATGCACTCTACAAGGCCGCGCGCTCGGCGCTGTTTCGGCTGGATCCGGAAGCCGCCCACGCAGTAACACTGGCCGCGCTGACTCATGGCCGACCCATTGCCGGCGCCATTTACGGTGGCAATGTGCCGGCGGCACCACGCGAGGTGATGGGCTTGCGTTTTCTCAATGCGGTGGGTCTGGCCGCAGGCCTGGACAAGGACGGCGCCTGTATTGATGGCCTGGCGGCGCTGGGCTTTGGCTTTCTGGAAGTGGGCACGGTAACGCCACGTCCGCAACCGGGTAACCCCAGGCCGCGCATGTTTCGTTTGGTGCCCGAACAAGCCCTGATCAATCGTCTGGGCTTTAATAACCGCGGTGTCGATCACTTGCTGAAAAACCTGCGCGCCAGTGCGTTTGCGCAACGCGCCGACAGCATATTAGGCATTAATATAGGCAAGAACTTCGATACGTCGCTGGACCGCGCGCACGAGGATTATCTGGCCTGTTTGCGCAAGGTTTATCCCTGGGCGAGTTACATCACGATCAATATTTCTTCGCCCAACACCGAGGGTTTACGGGATCTTCAGGGCCAGGATCCGCTCAATCATCTTCTGGGTTTGCTCAAGCAGGCGCAAACGCAACTGGCGGATGAGCATGGCAAATACGTGCCGCTGGCGGTGAAGATTGCGCCCGATCTGGAAGTGATTGAGTTACGTGAATTGGCGGGAATAGTTCAGCGCCACGAAATGGATGCGGTTATCGCAACCAACACGACGATTGCGCGGCCCGGAGTGGAGGGTTCGGCTCACGCGTCCGAGAAGGGTGGCTTGAGTGGCGCGCCGCTGCTGGCACCCAGTAATGCGGCATTGAAGATACTGGCGCAGGCGCTTGACGGCGCAGTTCCCATAATCGGCGTGGGTGGCATCATGCGCGGTGAGGATGCCAAATCCAAGCGTGAAGCCGGCGCTGATCTGGTGCAGATTTATACCGGTTTGATTTACCGCGGGCCGGGACTGGTGGCGGAATGCGCGAAGGCTTTAGCTAGGCATTAGGATTGCGCTGCGACTCGTTTTAGCTGCGCGGCAAATTGTTCGCACAGAAAATCCAGGCTATTGCTCAGGCGATGGCCGTCGTCTAGCAAATGCAATTGCGCGTTGCGTGCCTGCGCAAATTGAATGGCGCGCTGGGCGGGCACAACGTCGTCACGCCAGCCGTGCACCACCACCGTATCGGCGGGGCAGCCGGCCGGCTCCTCATTGAATTGCTCGAAATACAGGGCCGGGGCCATCAAAAACAGAGCTTGCGGACGTAGCTGCGCACAGGCCATGGCCGAGACGTAACCGCCCATGCTGGACCCAACCAAAACCAGGCGCTCGGCGCGGGGGTTGATCTCCATCAGATGCGCAAGGCGTGCCTGCGGATCGTGCGTATGGCTGTAGTCCGGGCTTTCGACTGTATAGCCGTGGGCTTTGGCGACTTGCGCCAGGCCCTTAATTTTACTGCCCCAGGGACCGCTTTCCTTGCCGTGGGCGAAATACACCAGTGATCGATTCATAAGAGGTCGTTCAATTTGCGGGGGATGCGAACCTGCACAGGTTAGACCCGGTAGCCGCGAGTGTTTAATATAGCCGCATACTACCGACAGGGCGTGTATCAATGAACCCCGCAGCTAACAAGCCCAAGCCCAAGCCCAAGCTAGGGCAGCGCCGCAAGCGCGAGCCACTGGAGGTTAATCTGACCCTGGTGGTCAAGGCTGGCCCCGAGCCTGAAGATCGTTTCACGATCATGCATAATCGCAAGATTCCCATGGTTGGCAGCGTATTTGAAGGTCGCAATCGCATACAGCGGTTTTTTGTCAGTACCTTGCTGCGCGTCGCCAGTTCCAGCCCATCGGTGTACCGGGAAATCGCACCCGGACTGATGGCGCTGTTGGGGCGTAAACGCAAACCCGCAAAGGCGTCCGGCGGCCAACGCCGTTAGGCCCTTGTGAGGTATCTGCAAACGCTCAACTGGGTACTGTTTGCCGCCGGCCTGACGATGGCGGTGTTAATGGGCGTGGTCAGCCTGATTCTGCTTATCTACCGTGAAGAAGCCGCCGATATAGGCAGTAACGTGCCGCGCGTATTAATTACATTTGCTGTATTTTTCGTGTTTGCGCTGGTCTCGGGTTTATCGAGCTGGAGCCTGCAGCGGCGTCATGGCCTCATGTGGACGGGCCAGGGCGCGCTGGCCGCGGCCATCTTTGGCCTGTTCTTTTATTTTCGCAACTTGTAGTTCTATGAGTAATCCTGAAGACGTCGGCCGCTGGTTCTGGCCGTCGGCAATTCCGTTTGTCAGCGGCCTGCTGTGGCTCGGTATGGGCTGGAGCGGGGGGCTGTTTTTTGGCCTGCTGGCCACTATGCCCGGCGCCCTGCTGCTGGCTTCGGGTGTAGCATTGTTCCTGTGGCCGGGCGACCGGCAGATTTCGCACTTAATGGCGTTTGGCAGCCTGTTAAGTCTGCTGTTGTCGATTATTGTTTTTTTATCAGTGGGTTTGCTGGCGGGCATGTTGTTTGCCGCCCTCGCGGGTGTCAATTTTGTGGTGGCAGGCTACGCCGCGTTGCATCAGGACATCCCTGTTCCCGGCGTGCCCGCTACCGCGCGTACCCTGGCAATGGCCGCCAAGGTGGCCATTGACGAGGCGCTGTTGGCTTATTTTGTTTCCAGTGCCAACGTGCCGACCGGGGCCAAGGTGGCCGAGGACGCCGCCGAAGTTCAGGCATTAACCGAAGCGTTGGACAAACAAGGCTGGCTGAAAAAGCCGGCGGATTTTCACCGCACTCCGGACGCGCCCGACAAGGTCGAAATCCAGACCCGCAAGGCCGGCGGCGAAAACTTCGAACAACTGATTTTTGACAGCGGCTTCGAGCCGATAGAAAGCCTGCCCGGCGCACAGCGTTGGCAGGAATACAGCGGCAACCGCAAGATGCACGCTTGGATGTTCCGCCATTCCGGGCCACCACGGCCCTGGCTTATGGGCATCCATGGCTACCGCATGGGCGTGCCGTTCATGGACTTCAGTCTGTTTGATGTCGAGTATCTGCACCGGCGCCTGGGCCTGAACCTGATCCTGCCCATCCTGCCCCTGCACGGTCCGCGCCGCGCCTACAAACGCAGCGGCAGTGGGTACCTGGACGGCAACATCGTCGACATGCTGCACGCCGAAACCCAGGCCGCGTGGGATTTACGCCGGGTACTGGCGTGGCTGAGAAAAGATCAGTCCGCGCATGAAATCGGTATTATGGGCTATAGCCTGGGCGGCTACAACACCGCGCTGCTTGCCGGCCTGGAGTCGGATCTACAGTGCGCCATCGCTGGCATACCGCTCACGGATATGGCGGGCGCGGTATGGAGGCATATGCCCGGCCTGCAGCAACGGCAACTGGAGGCCCAAGGCTTGGATGTGGCAAAAATCCAGCGCGCGCTTACCCCGGTTTCGCCTTTGGCTTTAGCCCCGCTGGTAGCCAAAGATCGTCGTTATATTTTCGCTGCCACTGGCGACCAACTGGTGCCCTCAGACCAGGCCCTGCGACTTTGGCGGCACTGGGACGAGCCGGAATGCTGCTGGTATCAGGGCTCGCATTTAAGCCTGCGCCGCGAGGCCTCGGTACGTCGTTTTGTTGCCGCGGCCCTGGCCAATAGCGGATTGAATGAAAGCGACCACGACGCGGCGGTGGCCGTCGGCTCCGCCTGAATACAATTGCCCGGCCTTGTTCTGGCGCGCGTGACGCGCAAGAATAGCGCCCAATAATGTCAGCCGTCTAAGACAAAAATTGGCACTAAAAAATGGAGATAATGTGAAGCAAGCCGTAATCAGCAGTAGCGGGCTATACACGCCGGAAGAATCCGTATCCAACGACGAGCTGGTGCAGGCTTTTAACCAGTACGTGGACAACTATAACGCCGAACATGCGGCAGATGTCGAAGCCGGTAATGTTGAGCCGCTGGCGCATTCCTCCAGCGAATTCATCTACAAGGCCTCCGGCATCAAAAGCCGCTACACGGTAGACAAAGCCGGTATTCTGGACCCGGAATTCATGCGCCCGCGTATAGACCAGCGTAGCAATGATGAACCCTCGCTCATGTGCGAAATGGCCATCAAGGCCGCAACCCAGGCTCTGGAAATCGCACAACGTGACCCGGCGGACGTGGATATGGTTATCGCGGCCTGTTCCAATCTGCCACGGCCGTATCCGGCGCTGGCGGTGGAAATTCAGCATTATCTTGGAACAGGTGGCTTCGGGTTCGACATGAACGTGGCTTGCGCCACCGCTGCCTTCGGCATTCAGACCGCGGTGGATGCCATTCGCAGTGGCAGCGTTAAAAGCGTATTGATGGTGAACCCGGAAATCTGCACAGCGCACCTGAATTTTCGTGACCGCGACTGTCACTTCATTTTCGGCGACGTGTGTACCGCGATGTTGATCGAGGCCGAGGATTTCGCCGAAATTAGTGCCAGATTCCGGGTGCTGGGTACGCGACTGACTACGCAGTATTCAAATAATATTCGCAATAACTTTGGCTTTCTGAATCCGTCCGAGACGCCGCAACGCAGCGAGTTTGATCAATTGTTCGCCCAGAATGGCCGCCGGGTATTCAAGGAAGTCACCCCGCTGGTGGCCAGTCTGGTTGCCGAGCACGTTAACGATGTTGATGTGGACGTGGCCGAAATCAAGCGCCTGTGGTTGCACCAGGCCAACATCAATATGAACAGCCTGATATCCAAGCGCGTGTTCGGGCGCGAAGCTACGGCTGAGGAAATGCCGTCGGTAATCCACGAATACGGCAATACCAGTTCCGCCAGCCCGGTGATTGTCTTCCATAAATATCATGATGACCTGCAGGCCGGTGATGTGGGCGTGTTGTGCGGCTTTGGCGCTGGCTACTCCGCAGGCAGCGTCGTACTGCGCCGGATTTAACCCCCACAGTAACCACGCAAGACACAAGGCAAGAATTAAGGATTGTTTTAAAACTGATAAACACAAAGGCACAAAGAACACAAAGGGTTCAGTTCCGACTCTTCGTGCTCTTTGTGTTCTTTGTGGTTTAAATTTTCTTCTTCGCTCTGTATCTCCGTATCTCTGTGGTTAAAACTTTTCATTACTGGACGCCTAAATGAGCGACTCTCCCAAAGCAAAATACCGCAAGGACTATGCACCGCCCGCCTATTTGGTGGACAACGTGGGGCTGGATTTCGACATCCAGGCTGATCACACAGATGTAAGCGTAGAAATGCAGGTGCGGCGCAATCCGGCCGGTAGCGGTAGCTCGTGGCGTCTGGACGGACGCGAAATGGAGTTGCTGCACATTGCGATAAACGGCTCAGAATTAACATCAGATGATTACACGCAACATACTGATTATATTACGCTTAATCCGAAACTGGAAGAATTCACTTTAAGTCTGAAAAACCGTATCGAGCCGGACGCCAATACCGCGCTGGAGGGTTTTTATCGGTCGGGCGAGATACTGACAACCCAGTGCGAATCCAGCGGCTTTTCGCGCATTACCTATTTCCCGGACCGCCCCGATGTACTCTCGCGTTATCGCGTTAAATTAACTGCGGATAAGCAGCAATACCCCATACTGCTCGCCAACGGCGACTGCGTAGAGCAGGGCGATGCAGAGGCCGGGCGCCACTACGCAATCTGGCAAGACCCTTTTCCCAAACCCTGCTATCTGTTCGCCACGGTGGCCGGGGATCTGGCCGAAATCAGCGACAGCTACCGCACCCAGTCCGGGCGTGATATCGCCATTCGCTTTTATACCGACCACGGCAATGAGAGCCTCTGCGACCACGCCATCCATTCCCTGAAACAGGCCATGGCCTGGGACGAGCGCGTGTACGGTCTGGAATATGACCTGGACACTTACATGGTTGTGGCCGTGGGCAGCTTCAATATGGGCGCGATGGAAAACAAGGGCCTGAACATCTTCAACACCAGTTGCATACTGGCCAGCCCGGAAACCGCAACCGACCACGACTTCACAACCGTGCGTGATGTCGTCGCCCACGAGTATTTCCACAACTACACCGGCAACCGGGTGACTTGCCAGGACTGGTTCCAGCTCTCGCTCAAGGAAAGCCTTACCGTATTTCGTGAACAGCAGTTTGCGGCGGATCACGACTCCCCGGGCGTTACCCGCATCGAGCAGGCGCGCATCGTACGCAACGTCCAGTTTCCGGAAGACGCCGGTCCCACCGCGCATCCGGTGCGGCCCGAGTCCTATATCGAGATGAATAATTTTTACACCATCACGATTTACCAGAAAGGTGCGGAAGTTATCCGCATGATGCACACCATTCTGGGCGATGCCGCGTTTAACAAAGCAGTGCGCCATTACCTGCAAAAGCACGATGGGCAAGCCGTAAGCATCGAGGATTTTATCGTGGCGCTGGAAGAATCCAGCGGCGCAGACTTGCAGCAGTTCCGCCTCTGGTACAACCAGGCGGGCACCCCGCAAATCACGGTAGACGAACATTTTGATGCCGATGCCGGTGAGTACAGGCTAAAACTTGTCCAGCATTTGCCGTCGACGCCGGGGCAAAAAGACAAACAACCCATGCACATACCGGTGTCGCTGGCTTTGTTTGACGATAATGGCGTCCTGGACGACGCGCTCGATTCAAACCTGCTACACCTGCGCGAGACCGAACAAAGCTGGAATTTCGATGGTTTACGCAGCAAACCCACGCCGTCTTTGCTGCGCGGATTCTCGGCCCCGGTAAAACTGCTTAATCCCTTGAGTGACGCCGAACTTGCGCAGCTGATGCAGGTGGAAGACGACGCGTTCGCGCGTTGGGAAGCGGCACAGCAATTGTTGTTGCAGGCGTTGATGGCGGAGGTTGCAGCGCATGGCAAAGCGGGTGAATCCGTCCCCAAAGAAAACCTGTACAACGCGTTCTCGAATCTGCTGTCAGACCCGCCCCAAGATCGCGCCTTACTTGCGGAAATGCTTACCCTTCCGACCGAAAGCTATCTCGCGGAACAGTACGACCAGATTGATATGGGGGCCGTTGTAAGCGCGCATGCCAAACTGAAAACCGGCCTGGGCCTAGCCCTGGTCGAATCTTTGCAGGCGCTGTTGGTGCAGCAAGACAGCCAGCAGGCTTATAGCTTTGAACCCGCAGAAGTCGGCCGCCGGCGCCTGGCCGGGGTTTGTCTGCAGTATCTCGCCGCGGCGGATGTTGCCGGCATTCGGCAGGATTGTCTGGACCGTTACCTCAGCGCGGACAACATGACCGACAGCATGTCCGCGCTGAATGCTCTGCGAGATTTGGATTGCGAACAACGTAGCCAGGCATTTGAGCATTACGAGCAACGTTGGCAGGATCAGCCGTTGGTGCTGGACAAGTGGTTTGCGCTGCACGCCACCGGCCGCGTACCGGATGCGTTCACGCAGATACAGAAGCTACTGGAGCATCCGGGTTTCGATCTGAGGAATCCCAATCGTGTGCGCGCGTTACTGGGGTGTTTCGCGCGCGCCAATCTGCGCGAATTCCATCGTGAGGATGGCGCGGGATATGCATTTATTGGTGATCAGGTGTTGGTATTGAATCGCCTGAATCCACAAGTCGCCGCGCGCCTGGCAGGCGCTTTCAGCCAATGGCGCCGCTACAAAGGCAAGGCAGGCGAGCGCATGCAGGCTGAACTTGAACGCATACAGGCCAGCGATAAGTTATCGCCTGATGTTTACGAGATCGTGGAAAAAAGCCTGCGCGGCTAGCATCGGCCGGCCTTGCCGGCGTGCATTTTTCTATACTGGATAGTCGTTTAGCGGGACATCTCCCGTTTTTTGTCATGTTGCTGTAACTTGGTGTTCGTAGCTTTTGCAGGGAGTATTCCGCGAGCATGAAGAAAAAGCCAATGCAGCATAAACATATTTTAATCGTAGAGGATGAGGCGCCCATCCGCGATATGGTTCGTTTCTCTCTGGAACGGGCTGAATTTCGGGTGAGTGAAGCCGAGGACGCGCACCAGGCGCGCCTCGCTATTGCCGCCGACCGGCCCGACCTGGTCCTGCTGGACTGGATGATGCCGGGCGTGTCCGGCGCCGAATTTGCGCGCGAACTGCGCCGCGAAGAGCTAACCCGCGAACTGCCGATCATCATGGTCACCGCCCGCGTGGACGAAGAGGACCGCGTACGTGGCCTGAATCTGGGCGCGGATGATTATGTGGTGAAGCCGTTTTCGTCCTCCGAACTGGTCGCCCGTGTGCGCGCTGTATTACGCCGGACCACGCCCGGCGGGCAAGACGAAACACTGGAAGTTGATGGTCTGTTGCTGGACGCGGTCAGCCAGCGCGTATCTGCGGGCGATACATCCGTCAAACTCGGCCCCACGGAATTCCGCCTGCTGCGATTCTTCATGAGCAACCCCGAGCGTGTTTATAGCCGCGAGCAAATGCTGAACCGTGTCTGGGGCCAGAATGTCTATGTGGAAGAACGCACCGTGGATGTGCATATTCGCCGTTTGCGCAAGGCCCTTGCACCGCATGGCTTCGATGCGTTTATCCAGACCGTGCGTGGCAGCGGCTACCGCTTTTCCAACAAGGCTGTTTAGTCTGGCCGGGATGGATACGCAGCGGTGAGCATTCCCAGTGTCGGTATTGGTGTTGCGTGGCGACGGGAACTGGGACTGCTATGCGTCTGGATGGTGCTATGGGCGATAACCGGTTTTCTGATTAGCCATCTGCTGGCGGCGCTGCTTGCCGGCGTCAGTCTGTATCTTGCGCTGCATCTCGGTTATACCTACAAATTACACGACTGGTTAATTCGTGGAGAGCGCAAACCGCCACCGGATGGCAGTGGTGTGTGGCAGGAAATCTTCATGGAGTTCCATCACATCACCCAGCGTAGCCGCAAACGCAAACGCCATCTTAAGAGCATAGTGAGCGAGTTCGAGGCCTCCACCGCAGCCTTGCCGGATGGCGCCGTTGTGCTCGATTCCAAGGCGCGTATCGTGTGGTTCAATAGCGCTGCCGGACTCTTGCTGGACCTGCATTCACCCAAGGATATTGGCCAGCGTATCGCGAATCTTGTGCGTCATCCCAGCTTCACGCAATACCTGGCTGACCCGAGCTGCTGCCAGCAGGTAGAGATTCCGTCGGGCAGTAGTGACGAAAAAGTAGTCGCGCTACGCATCATTCCGTATGGCAACGGCCAACGGTTGTTGATTGCGCGCGACATTAGCGACCAGAAACGCCTGGAAGCAATGCGTCGTGATTTCGTAGCCAACGCATCGCATGAATTACGTACACCGCTCACGGTATTGCGGGGCTACCTCGAAATGATGGTTGACGAGGGCGACCAGCACAACGCGGGCGGTGCGTTAAAGCGGTGGCAAAAACCCATTAGCGAGATGAGTGCGCAAGCGGTACGTATGGGCCGTATTATCGAAGATTTACTCAAGCTTGCGCGTGTAGAGTCCGAGGGGCATAAACAGAAACAGGAAGTAGTCAACGTGCCTGAACTTCTTGAACGTTTGCTTGCAGATGCGCGCAAGACCGATGAAAAAAGCCACACGATAACCGGGGACTTCGACCAGGCGCTTTTTCTGTACGGACGCCCAGGAGAACTGGAAAGCGTGTTCAGCAACCTGATAACCAATGCCGTTCAGTACACCCCAACGGAGGGGGACATACACGTACGCTGGTGGTGCGAGCATAACGCTGCCTGTTTCAGCGTCACTGACACTGGCATTGGTATTGATGCCAGATATATCCCCCGGCTAACCGAGCGATTTTATCGCGTAGACCCAGGCCGTAGCAGTGCCAGCGGAGGCACCGGACTCGGCCTTGCCATCGTAAAGCACTGCCTGGAGCATCATGAGAGCGAACTGGAAGTCGCCAGTGAAATAAATGTCGGCAGTAGCTTCAGTTGCCGCTTTCCTGGGCAGCGTACGCACCTACGCACGGCTAAAAACAGGGGCCGCACCCAAACTATAGAAGTTGCCTCTGGCTAGGAGTCTGCGCCGTAGGGATTCGCGATAGCGAAAATGCAATATCGCGCAAAGGCGCGAAGATTAAAAAGAGCTTTAAGAAACAACGTTTGCGTCTTAGCGTCTTTGCGCGAGATTATGCTTCTTGCGCGATAGCGCGCCGCTTGCGGGGCGTTACCTTCTAGTGTACTGCGCCGCACTGTCTCGAACTTACAACTCAAGTTTCGGAGTTCATTTTGAGCACAAAAGCACCAGTAACTTATTGATTTAAGAATAAAAAGGGTCTTGCGCGTGGTAAAGTGTTGATTCTCAAATCCCAACATCAAAACCACGGAAGATCCACATGAATAATGCCA
>JBDNIO010000234.1:0-45019 GCA_041688215.1 Salinisphaeraceae bacterium
ATCGACCAAAGCGGGCAAATCGTAACGTCGATTAAAGCGGTACTGAAATTCGGCAAGGTAGCGCTGGGAATATTTTGGCCTCACGGCATGGTACGTGCTACGCAAGGCGGACTTGAGATTGCCCAGGATGGTGTTCACCCACATCTCGACGTAATACTCTTGGCTGTCCCAAAAGGCTTCCGGCTGGTAGTGGCCGCCTAGCTCGCGTATCGCCTCGCGTATTACGTCGGCTTCCGAGTGCAGATATTCTTGCGGCGATTCCTCGTCATACACCAGGCCGTAGCGTTCGTGAAGCGTCTCACGGTTTGAATCTTCGGCGGTGATATTCAGTGGCAACATTCCGCTCTTACGTGTGTCTGCAATCAGCTTTTGCGC
The DNA here is from genome assembly GCA_041688215.1 of Salinisphaeraceae bacterium. Lineage (GTDB taxonomy): Bacteria > Pseudomonadota > Gammaproteobacteria > Nevskiales > Salinisphaeraceae > JBDNIO01. The sequence goes on from JBDNIO010000234.1 coordinate 376, forward strand.
TTTATCGAAGTCGCCTTTTAATAGCCCGAATTCTTCCAGAATGTAGCACCAGCCGCGTGCTGAAACATCGAAATCAAGTCTTGAGTTTATTTTCAGTATTCGCTGGCAAAACTCATAAAGCTGGTCCTTATATTCAGCTTGTTTTGCTGCGGTACGGCGTTCGCGTCCACTTGCTGGCAGTTTGATTGTGGGGTTACTATCTAGGCTCGAAGTGTTTGTGATTTGGGCCTCGCTACCGGCGGCAACCGGAGCGGGGCTTTTTCTTGCATCAGGCATGAGCCGCGCCCTACATGTAATGCTTGCGGGCGAATTCCAGCGCCAAGCGCATTGCATCGGCCGGGGCCATGCCTTCAATCAATTCAAAATCTAATACCGCGTCGGCAACATCGGCAACGCGGATTGCGTCGTCGCCTGCTTCGTAAAACTCAATGCGGTGGTCGTCAAAGTCGATTGCCACAATTGAAATACGCGGCCAATAGCCGACGTCGCGCATTTCGTAACGCAATCCGCCGGGGCCATATTCGGCTGGTCTGATAGCGGGGTAATTCATGCCGCCACCGATGCGTTGCGACATTTTTGGATATAGGTGTCTAGGTCTTCGGCGGCGATAAGATGCCGCTTTCCAATTTTGAAGGTATGAAGTTTGCCGTCGTTTATCTCTTCATACATTTTAGACCGGCCGATGCCAGCCTGTTTTGCACCTTCCGGGATGCTGTATACGCGCTTGCAGTGTTCCATTCAGATTCACCTGTGTTTGAGGGTGAATCGATGAAAACACTTAGCTTAGTTGTCCACCGAGGTAGCTGGACAACTATTTTTCATCGTCTAGTCCAAGTCGCCTCCGCACGGTGCTGCGACTAGTTTAAAACCGCTTAGCAATCTTCATATGGCGCGCATAATCCGAAAGGTGGGAATTCTTCTCTTGTAGGACGCGGTCAAGCTCAATGTAAGGGGCGCGGTCTTCCACTACCGGCGGCCTATCATTACAGCTCTTCTTACCGAATTCTTTTACTTGCTCACGGAGTTGCTTTCCTAATACCCGGTCAGGGTTCGTTGCCGCGTCGGCGATTAACTTTTTTATGCTCGCATGACTGTAGAAATAGCTGAAGCCCTGCAACGCCTGTTTGGCCCTCTCCCTTATCTGATTCCCACTCAGGTATTCGCAAGTCTTTAGCACAATAACCTGCCGTCTCAAATTGCTTTACGGTTGATTTCCAATCGTCTGTATTTTTATAACGTGGGATATCGCGCAGTTCAGCTTTAGCACGATCGGCAAGTTGACTAAGTGCCCAGCCGCGCCTTTCAGGTGATCTGCGCAATACACGAATTACGTGTTGCAAATAATCCATTAGCGCACGCTATCTATAGCTGTCACTTTAGACGCCTCTGCGCCGCCCCAGGCCGGTACGCCTGCCCGTATAGCATTGGCCTTGTGCTCGTCTGATATATGGCCGTAATGCTTTTCAATCATGCGGGTGTCTTTGTGCCCCAGGTTTTCCGCGATAACCATTGGCGGCACGCCACCCATTATGGCGTGGGAGGCGTAGGTATGGCGCAGCCCGTGTAAGCCGATAGGTGGGTCAATCCGCGCGGCCTGGATAGCTTCTCGCATGGGTCGGGTTTGCTCGCCTTTTCGCCAGCGCCTATCGCCGTGTATAAACATGGGTTCTGATTTTTTGCGGCCGGCGGTGGTTTGTTCAAAAAAATCGACGCCCTCGTCGGTCAGGTAAACCGCGTGCGGTCGGCTGGCTTTAGAATTGCTGCTCATTATCAGCCCGCTGTCTGGCAGATAGTCGCCAACATCCATCGCCGCTAAATCGCCGTAGCGCGCGCCAGTGAGTAACGCCCCACGCACTAGCGTGCGAAAGTCACCTTGTGCAGCGTTCAATAGGCGAGTCACCTCCGCAATGTCCAGATAACGCACGCGCGCCTTGGTCGTGGTCTTGAAATTTTTTAGTTTACGCCAAGCGGTGTCGCGGCTCACATTCGTGTCACTGTCTTCGAATGCGCTGTTAAGCGCCGCCTTGAGTATATTTATAATCCGGTTGGCGGAGTCTTTGCGCTTGCGCAGGTACTCTTCGCTTTCCTCTTCAGTCTCGAATGAAGGCATCAGCTTGGGCTTGCCGTTTCTTTTTACGCCGGGCATAACAGATATTTGATCCCGCCATTTTTCAAGCTCTTTTTTGGTTAGATCGTTAATTGGCCTGTTACCAATAATCGGCGTGATATAAATCGCGGCGCGGCCCTTATCTAGATCAATGTTGCGTTTCTTGCCATCCCTACCGATGAAGTAATCTTCGAGCGCGTTCTCGACGGTATAGTTGCCCAGTCGCACGCCTTTCTTTTGTGCAACAAGTTCTGTCGATTGCTCGCGGGCAATGTCTTGGGCTTGGCGAAAATCAAAAACGGTTAACCCGTCCGCGTCGCTGGCATCGTCGGCAGTGCCGATTGTCTTAGTGATATAATCGCCGTCGCCTGAATACAGGCGGATTACCCAACGGCCGCCGCGCTTGCCTTTGCGGTAACCCAGGTGCAGCCCTTCATGTAGGGTTAGCCAGTAGGGTTTACCACGCGCAACGAGTTCGTCGCGGCTAGTTCGGGTTTGTAATTTTGAATCTCTTACAGTTCTTGCCATGATGCCAGCTCCAAAAAATGTCCAACAGTTGTCCAATAAGAACTACCGGACGTGTGCGGATAAGATAGGGCGAGGCGGCAATAAATGCAATATATATACGGATTAGAGCGAACAGAGTTGGACACAAAAACCATGCTGAAGCGCCCTTTCACGGCGGCAACATGGGTTCGACTAGTTGTATGGAACACAATGAACCGATCCGCAAAGCGGAGCGGGCCCGAAGGGCGGCATGCAGGAAAGCATGCCGTTATACCCTTGGGGACGCCATCTGCGGCAGGCAGCCGCCACATTCCGGCGGCTGCTTTTACCTCTTCTAGCCCGTACTCAGGGCTCATCAGCTGACCTCATACCCACGCTTTTAATAGGGAGTCTGCGCGTGCGCATAACTATCTTCGGTACCGGCTACGTCGGCCTGGTTACAGGCGCCTGTCTGGCGGAAAGCGGTAATAACGTGCTTTGTGTTGATGTAGACGCAGACAAGATCAGGCGTCTGGAACAAGGCGAGATTCCGATTTTCGAACCGGGTCTCGACCAGCTGGTGCAGAGCAACCACAAGGCGGGACGGTTGCAGTTCACCACCGACGCCGCGCGTGCTGTGGCGCATGGCAAGCTGCAGTTTATCGCCGTGGGCACGCCGCCGGATGAGGACGGCGGGGCGGATATGCAATACGTTCTGCAGGTCGCTAAAACCATTGGCGAGCACATGCAGGATTACCGATTGGTGATCACCAAGTCCACCGTGCCGGTAGGTACCGCAGACCGTGTTCGTGGCGCCATTACAGAAACCCTGGCGGCGCGCGGGGCGGATATCGAATTTGATGTCGCCTCCAATCCGGAATTCCTGAAAGAGGGCGCCGCGGTTGAGGATTTCATGAAGCCGGACCGGGTGGTTATCGGGGTGGATAACGACCGCGCTGCCGAACATCTGCGCGCCCTGTACGCACCCTTTAACCGCAGTCACGACCGCACAATGGTTATGGACGTGCGCTCCGCCGAGCTCACCAAATACGCCGCCAACATCATGCTGGCGACCAAGGTGAGTCTGATGAACGAGCTTTCGCAAGTCGCCGAGCGCGTCGGAGCGGATATCGAGCAGGTGCGCACCGCCATTGGCTCGGACCATCGCATTGGCTATAACTTTATTTACCCTGGCTGTGGTTTCGGCGGCTCCTGTTTTCCCAAGGATGTGCGCGCACTGGGCCATACTGCGGCGGGCCTGGGTTACGAGACAGAAATCATCAACGCGGTAGAGGCGGTCAATAACCGCCAGAAAACCGTGTTGTTTGAAAAATTGCAGAAGCATTTCGGTGATCTGGCCGGCAAAACCATTGCGGTGTGGGGCCTGGCCTTCAAACCCAATACGGATGACATGCGTGAAGCGCCGAGTCGTACCTTGATAGAAGCCCTGTGGCAGGCCGGTGCGAACGTGCGCGCACATGACCCCGAGGCCATGGACGAGGCGCGCCGAATCTACGGTGAGCGCGATGACTTTATGCTCTGCGATTCGGCGGATGAAGCCGCTCGTGGCGCCGATGCGTTAGTGGTGGTTACGGAATGGCATATTTTCCGTAATCCCGATTTCGATGATTTAAAGCAATTGCTCAAACAGCCTGTCGTGGTGGATGGACGTAATATTTATAACCCAAAATATCTGAGCGAGCAGGGCTATACTTATTACGGCATCGGCCGCCAAGGCGCGCGCGCTCAGGCTTAGCACTTGTTTTTTTAATTCGCGGGCTTATCTTTAAGCTGCCGAGTATCGAAGGCCGCTCGCTGCGGCCATTTAGTGAGTTACGACCATGCCTATTTACGAATACACCTGCCGCGACTGCGGTGAAGAAACTGAAAAACTGCAGAAGCTTTCCGATCCCGATTGGGTAGATTGTCCAAACTGCGGTAAATCCGCATTGTATAGAACGGTTTCCGCGGCAGGTTTTCGCCTGTCCGGCAGCGGCTGGTATGAAACGGACTTCAAAAAAGACGGTAAACGCAATCTGTCCGGCGATTCGGAGAGTAGTTCCGGTTCCAGCAAAAACAGCAGCGGTAAAGATGCCGACAAAAGCAGTTCTGGCAAGGAAAGTTCCGACAAAAGTTCCGATAAGGGCAGTAAATCCGCCAAATCAGAAGGCAAAACCGAAAGCAAAACCGAGAGCAAATCCACCAGCAAGCCCAAGGGCAAAGAGGCCGCCAGCAGCAAATGATCCGGCGCTGGTTAATCGCCGGGTTGCTGGTGTGGTTACCCCTGGTGGTGACCTACTGGCTTTTGAAAATCCTGGTCGGGGTGCTGGATAACTCATTGCTGTTATTGCCAGACGCCGTGCGCCCGGAAAATTTACTCGGTTTTCCGATTCCCGGCCTGGGTATTGTGCTGAGCCTGTTGCTGGTACTTGCCACCGGCGCGTTGGCCGCAAATTTTGTTGGCCGCCGGGTGGTGGGGCTGGGCGAATCCATGCTCAACCGCATTCCGTTTGTGCGCACGGTTTATTCCGGCGTAAAGCGACTGGCGGAAACCGTACTCGGCGATTCCGGCACCTCGTTCAGAAAAGTCTTGCTGATTGAATATCCGCGCCGCGACATGTGGACGCTGGCGTTCCAGACCGGTGAACCGATAGGCGAAATTCAGGAGCGTACCGCGCGCGAAGTGCTTACCGTTTTTGTGCCGACCACACCCAATCCCACGTCAGGCTTCATTGTCATGTTGCCAAAGGAAGACGTGATTGAACTGGATATGTCAGTCGAAGACGGCCTGCGCATGGTTATTTCCATCGGGGTTGTAACCCCGGAGCAGGCCGCCCAGGCCGCGGCCGATGGCGGCAACACTTTACCGACGAGCGGCGCGACCGCCTAAGCGGCAGACGCGGCGCGCGGCATCCTGCTAGTATTGCCGCCTTTTCGGCGGGCTAAAGCCCAACAGCCTTCATATTTTTCAGGATACTTGCATGCGTTCCCACTACTGCGGCGACATAAACGAAACCCTTATTCACGAGAGCATTACTGTTTGTGGTTGGGTACATCGTCGGCGTGACCACGGCGGCGTAATTTTTATTGACCTGCGCGACCGCAGCGGCCTGCTGCAGTTAGTATTTGATCCCGATTCCCCGGAAATGTTTGCCCTGGCGGAAAGTCTGCGCCCGGAATTTGTGATCCGCGCGACTGGCAAAGTGCGCGCACGCCCGGAAGGCACAGTGAATAGCAAGCTGCCGACCGGTGGCGTAGAAGTTTTGGGCCAGAACCTGGAAATCCTCAACGCTTCGGAAACTCCGCCGTTGCAAATCGAAGAATCGGAATACGTGGGCGAGGGAACGCGCCTGCGCTATCGTTATGTGGAACTGCGCAAACCGCGCATGCAGCGTAATTTTCAACTGCGCGCACAGGTTACCCGCACGCTGCGCCGTTTTCTGGATGACGCGGGATTTCTGGATATCGAAACGCCGATTCTGACCAAGGCCACGCCCGAGGGCGCGCGCGACTATCTGGTGCCCAGCCGCACCCAGCCCGGCAACTTTTTTGCGTTGCCGCAATCGCCACAACTCTTCAAGCAGTTGTTAATGGTCGGCGGCATGGATCGCTACTACCAGATCGCCCGCTGTTTCCGGGATGAAGACTTGCGTGCGGACCGGCAACCCGAATTCACCCAGCTCGATATCGAGTTTTCGTTTGTAGACGAAGAAGAAATAATGGCCACCAACGAGGCCATGATTCGCTCGTTATTCAAGGAGGTACTTGAGGTCGACCTGCCCGATCCCTTCCCGCGCATGAGCTATGCCGAAGCCATGCGTCGCTTTGGTTCGGACAAGCCGGATCTGCGCATTGACTTGGAGCTGGTGGACATCGCGGACCTGGTCGCAGACGCCGAATTCAAGGTTTTCTCCGGCCCGGCAAAAGACGAGTCAGGTCGTGTGGCGGCGTTGCGCGTGCCCGCTGGCGCAGAATTGTCGCGCAAGCAAATCGATGACTACACCGATTTCGTGGGCCGTTACGGCGCCCGCGGCCTGGCTTATGTGAAGGTCAACGACGCCGCGGCCGGGCGCGACGGTCTGGCCTCGCCCATACTGAAGTTCCTTAGCGGCGAGGCCGTGGCCGGGATTATGCAGCGCACGGCGGCCGAAACTGGCGATTTAATCTTCTTCGGCGCAGACAAAGCCACCGTTGTAAACGATGCGCTTGGCGCGCTACGCGTGCGTCTGGGTAAGGATCTGAACCGCGTGCAGGGCGACTGGCAGCCGTTGTGGGTGGTGGAATGGCCCATGTTTGAATGGGACAGCAAGGAAAAGCACTGGCAGGCGTTGCACCATCCGTTTACCGCGCCGGATACACTGGATACGCAGGTCTTGACCGAAAACCCCGGCGGCAGCCTGTCCCGCGCCTATGACCTGGTGCTGAACGGCACCGAAGTCGGCGGCGGTTCCATTCGTATCCATCAGCGTAAAATGCAAAGTGCGGTGTTCGAAATTCTGGGCATCGGGCCGGAAGAAGCCGAAGAAAAGTTCGGTTTTCTGCTGGAAGCCTTGCGCTACGGCGCGCCGCCGCACGGCGGCATCGCCTTCGGGCTGGACCGGCTGGTTATGCTCATGGTTGGCGCTGAATCCATCCGCGAAGTGATTGCCTTCCCGAAAACTCAGAGTGCCACCGACATGCTTACCGGCGCGCCGGGACTGGCGGATGAGAAACAGCTGCGCGAACTGGGTATTAAACTACGCGGAAAGTTGGAATAATACCAACCGCGATTGCGCAGCTTTTGGTGGACTGGTTTTTGAACACAGAGGCGCGCAGAGGCGCACAGAGAAGAAAGAGGGAATTGCCACAATTGAACCTCCGTGCGCCTCCGTGCGCCTCTGTGGTCCAAATCAAAGTCGCAAATGGCTAGCCCCGGATTGTGATAACCTGAGCCGTCCTAATATTCGTAATTTATAGGCTTTAACCGAGACCTTCTTATGTCTGCTACCACAATAGCGCTACAAGATTTCGCCACCCTGGATGACGCCGACTGCGACGCGCGCATCCTCGCCGCCAAGCAAAAGCTGGGCAGCCGCTGCGTTATCCTGGGCCATCACTACCAGCGTGACGAGGTATTTGTGCACGCCGACATTTCCGGCGATTCACTGAAACTGTCCAACCAGGCCGCCGAATGCGACGCGGAATATATCGTATTCTGTGGCGTGCATTTCATGGCGGAGGTTGCGGACATCCTCTCGCGCGATGACCAGACCGTGATCCTGCCGGACATAGCCGCGGGTTGCTCCATGGCGGATATGGCCAACCTGCGCAAGGTAGAGCGCGCCTGGCGCGAACTGTCCGAGGTTCTGGACCCGGATGAATTCATCACGCCGGTGACTTATATCAATTCGGCCGCTGATTTGAAGGCTTTCTGTGGCCGCCACGGCGGCATCGTCTGCACGTCCAGCAACGCCCGCGGTGTGCTCGACTGGTCGTTCGCGCGGCGCGAAAAGGTTCTGTTTTTCCCCGACCAGCATCTGGGTCGCAATACCGGCTACGACATGGGCATTCCGCTGGAGGACATGGTGGTCTGGGATTACGACAAACCCATGGGTGGGCTCACCGAAACCGAGATCAAGAACGCAAAAATCATTCTGTGGAAAGGATTTTGCTCGGTTCACCAGATGTTTCATCCGAAACAGATCGAAACATTCCGCGCCGAGCATCCCGAAGGCAAGGTTATCTCACACCCGGAAAATTCCTTCGAGGTTTGTCGCGCGTCCGACGTAATCGGTTCCACCGAAACCATCCTGAAAAACGTTCGCGCTTCCGAGCCAGGAAGCCACTGGCTAGTGGGCACCGAACTGAATCTGGTCAACCGCCTGCACAACGAAATGGCGCCGAAAGATGTGAAAGTGCAGTTCATGTCGCCGGTGGTGTGCATGTGCGCCACCATGTTCCGCACCGATCCCCAGCACCTGGCCTGGGTTATGGATAACCTGGTGGAAGGCCAGGTCGTGAATCAGATTACGGTGCCGGAAGACGAGGCCCGCGAGGCCACAGCCGCGCTGGATTCAATGTTGGAAATAACCGCTTGATGGAGAACCTTCTTAGTGTCAGTAAATGACAAATCACACAACGTCTTTCGCCACGAAAGCAACGTTACCCGCGAGCAGCGCGAGGGCCAGAATCGCCATTGCGGCATAACCTTGTGGTTTACCGGTTTGTCAGGAGCAGGCAAGTCAACGGTATCGGTGGCGCTGGAAGAGAAGCTGCACCAGATCGGCTGCCACACCTATCGTCTGGATGGCGACAACGTGCGTACCGGCATGAATCGCGATCTGGGGTTCACGGCTGAGGATCGCATCGAAAATATCCGCCGTATCGGCGAAATGGCGAACCTGTTCCGCGATGCCGGGGTGATTAACCTCACCGCGTTTATTTCGCCTTATCGTCAAGACCGTCAAATGGCGCGTGCCCTGGCCGGCGAAGACGACTTTGTTGAAGTGTTTGTCGATTGCGCGCTGGAAGTCTGCGAAGAACGTGACCCGAAAGGGCTCTACAAAAAAGCACGCGATGGCGCCATTCCCAACTTCACCGGCATAAGTGCACCTTACGAGGCGCCGGAAAAGCCAGAGATACACATCCACACGGACAAGCAGTCGCTGGCCGAGTCGGTAGACCAGATACTGAACTGGCTGGTGGATAACGGTCATATCGAAACGGATATGGTCGGGAAAACCGGATAAGCGTTAGCGCGATCGGTTGCTATGAATCCCTATGAACTCGCCACTTTCGAACGCCCGGAGCTCGAAGCGCCAAACGATGCGCAAAACGTTCTGGTGCACTCCTGTTGCGCGCCTTGCGCCGGTGAGGTGATGGAAGCTATCCAGGCGTCTGGATTACAGCAAACGGTGTTTTTTTATAACCCGAACATCCATCCAAAAAAAGAATACGAGCAGCGCAAGGAAGAGAACATCCGCTTCTGCGAAAAAATGGATATTCCCTTTGTAGACGCCGACTACGACACCGAAAACTGGTTCGACCGCGTGCAGGGTCTGGAGAACGAACCTGAGCGCGGCAAACGCTGCACCGCCTGTTTCGACATGCGTTTCGAGCGCACCGCACTGTACGCCGCCGAGCACGGCTTCGACGTAATTACCAGCACCCTGGGTATTTCCCGCTGGAAAAACATGCAGCAAATTAACGACAGTGGCGTGCGCGCAGCCGAGCGTTATTCAGACATCGAATACTGGACCTTCAACTGGCGCAAGCAGGGCGGATCTCAGCGCATGATAGAAATCGCCAAGCGCGAGGAATTTTACCAGCAGGAATACTGCGGCTGCGTGTATAGCCTGCGTGACACCAACCGTCACCGTCTGGCGCAGGGACGCGAGCGCATTCAAAAAGGCGTGAAGTTCTACGGCCGCGAAGAGATTACCGGCGGTAGCTGAACCCCCGCCCCGGGCGCCGGCAAAACCCCTATGGTAGATATTCTGCACAAGACCGGTGCCCGCGCTGTATCCGGCGACCCGGCCCGAGATAAACCCCAAGATAAACCCCAAGATAAGCAATACCAGCGCAAACGCCGCGCCACCTTGGCCGGTTTGGCAGTCAACCTGCCGCTGGCAATCCTGAAAATCGCAGTAGGCTATATCGGCCGCTCGCAAGCCCTGCTGGCCGATGGCATACATTCCTTATCCGATTTAATCAGCGATGCCCTGGTGCTTGCGGCCCTGAGAGTCGGTAACAAAAAAGCTGATCTGGACCACCCTTACGGCCACGCGCGTATAGAAACCGCGGCAATGGCGGGTGTGGCGCTGATGTTGCTGATTGCCGCCACCGGTTTGGGCTATGACGCGTTGCGCCGGCTTGGCACGCCCGAGTTGCTGTTGCAACCCGGCTGGCTCGCGCTCGCTGTGGCAGTGTTGTCTCTGGCGTTAAAAGAAGGCCTGTACTGGTACACCATAAAGATAGCCAAACAAACGCGTTCGCCACTGCTTGAAGCCAACGCCTGGCACCATCGCAGCGATGCCTTGTCGTCCATCGCCGCCGTAGCAGGCATTGCCGGCAGCATGGCCGGGATGCCTTTGCTGGATGCTGTCGGCGCACTGATTATCGCGCTAATGCTGGCCTGGGTCGGCGTTAAATATGCCTGGCGCAGCGTCACAGAACTGGTGGATACCGGCCTTGATCCGGAGCGCCTGCAAGTCGTACGCGAACACATCGCGGCGGTCCCCGGGGTGCGTGAGATGCGCCGGTTACGCACGCGTACCATGGGTGGCCGCGATGCCTATGCGGATGTCGGTGTATTCGTTGACCCCTACATGAGCCTGACTGAGGCGCACCGCGTAAGCGAGGCCATCAGCAAACGTCTGGTGACCCACGTGGATGAGATTACCGACATCTGCGTACACATCGAACCCGACGGCCACGCCGATGCGCCGGCGGCGTTTGAATTGCCGCTGCGTGAGGAGATAGTGCCCGAGTTAAGCAAGGCCTTTGCAGGCCTGGACGGCCACCATCAGATTCAGCGTATTACTCTGCATTACCTGGACGAGGCAATCCAGGTGGAAGTGTTGCTGCCGTTAAATTTCGCGCACGACCAAACCAGAGCCGAAGGCATTATGCGCAGCTATGCGGCGGCCGGGCAGGGCGTAGCCGGCATCGGTTCGGTACAAGTGCTTTTCGGTTAAGCGGGTTCAGCCAGCAGTTCACGAATGCGCGCTTCAATCTCCTTGGCCTGCTTATCACCTTCGTGGGTTTCACCGGCGAAGAAATAACGCACGCGGCCTTGCTTGTCTACCAGGAAGTACGCGGGCCAGTAGCGATTGCCGATTGCATTCCAGTACGACATATCGTTGTCCACCATAATCGGATGATGCAGCCCGAAATGGTCCGCGCGTTCCTTGATGCGCGTGCGGTCCTTCTCGCTTTCAAATTCCGGGCTATGTACGCCGACGACCGTGAAATCCTTATCCGCCAAATCCGCTTCCATGCTGGTCAGCCACGGAAAAGAGCGGTAGCAGTTCCAGCACATGAAGGTCCAGAAATCCAATAGCACAACTTGGCCGCGTAGTTCTTCCCAGGTCAACGGTTCGGAATTAATCCAGTTGTGTTTCTCGTCGTGGGTGAATGCAGGTACCGCGGGCGCCGAATCCAGGGAATAGGCCTGCGCTGTGTGCGGTAGATATTGCATGACAAAAAACGCGAGCGTGACCAGTAAAGCCACAATAACGCCGGTTCTGAGTAATCGCATGAGGGTGCACTGGGTAAGATGCAGACCGATACGTAAACAGACCGACGAGTGGCCGGATCAATTACAGTTGTATTCAGCAACCCATCCGGCAATTAATACGCATATTCGGTGAATACCGGGTCTACCGATTCGTTCCAGGCATCGTGATAACGGTCCAATAACTCCTCGGCCGGGGTGCGCCCGGTCTCGGCGATTTCGGCAAGTTTCTCGACAAATTGACGCTCGTCATCGCCGGAGCTATCCAGATAGCCGCGTTTAGCCAGGCCTTCCTGCGCGATGGCGACGACGTCGCGCGCGTAGTCCTGCAGTTTATGCCCGCGGAGTTTGGTGGCGAGTCCGGTTCGCGGCACTTCGTTGCGCAGCGTTTGACGTTCGGTTTCGTTCCAATCTGCGACCATTTCCCAGGCGGCGTCGAGCGAGGCGGCGTCGTAGCACAGGCCGGCCCATAGCGCGGGGAAGGCGCACAGGCGTCGCCATTGCCCGCCGTCGGCACCACGCATTTCCATGAAGCGTTTCAGGCGGACTTCGGGGAAGATGGTGGTCAGATGCGCATCCCAGTCGCCTATGGTCGGTAGTTCGCCTGGTAGTACGCTTAGTTCGCCTTTCAGGAAATCGCGGAAAGACAGGCCGGCCGCATCGATGTAGCGGCCTTCGCGGTAGACGAAATACATGGGCACATCGAGCGCGTAGTCCACATAGCGCTCAAAACTCATGCCGGATTCGAATACGAATGGCAGCATGCCGGCGCGGTCGTTGTCGGTATCGGTCCAGATCTGGCTGCGGTAGCTTAGAAAACCGTTGGGTTTGCCCTCGGTGAACGGCGAGTTGGCGAACAGCGCGGTGGCGATGGGTTGCAGGGCCAGGCCGACGCGGAATTTTTTCACCATATCGGCTTCCGAACCATAGTCGATATTCACCTGCACGGTGGTCGTGCGCAGCATCATGTCCAGCCCCAGCGTGCCGACCTTGGGCATGTAGTTGCGCATGATGTCGTAGCGCTGTTTTGGCATCCACGGGATATCTTCGCGTTTCCATTTGGGCTGAAAGCCCAGGCCAATCAGCCCTAAATTCATTTCCGCAGCGACGGTTTTAACCTGATGCAGGTGCGTATGCACCTCGTCGCAGGATTGATGTACGTGTTCGACCGGCGCGCCGGCCAGTTCGAGTTGGCCGCCGGGTTCCAGCGTAATATTGCAGCCGCCGCTGCTTAGCGCGATGCGTTTGCCATCCTCCTCGACGGCCTCCCAGCCGAAACGCATGAGTTCGCCCAGAAAGGCGTTGATGCCGGTTTCGCCTTCATAGGGAATCGGGCGCAAGTCATCGAGCCGAAACACGAATTTTTCGTGCTCGGTACCCAGGCGCCAATCGGCCGCCGGCTTGCACGCGGCTTCAAAGTATTCAACCAGTTGGCGCTTGTCTTCGATCAACTTGCCGCCGGCTTTGGTCGGTGCGGACATGGGCTCTCCTTTTTTCGGCCACAAAGCTATCACGAGTTGTCTGCGCTGCCTATATTTGTAGCGCCATGGCACATGCTAGTCTTGCAGTTATGCAAAGCACTGTGACTTCGCCACGCGGTCCGCAAGCCAAACTGGGCCAGTATCTGCGCCTGACCCGCCTGAATAAACCGATCGGCATCTGGCTGGTCGGCTGGCCGATGCTGTGGGCCCTGTGGCTGGCCGCCGACGGTTTTCCGGATCCAGTGATACTGACCGTTTTTATTCTGGGTTGCGTGCTGATGCGCTCGGCCGGTTGCGTGATCAACGATTACGCAGACCGGCATATCGACGGACATGTAAAGCGCACAACACAACGCCCGCTGGCGACTGGTGAGGTGAGTCCTTTGGAGGCGCTAATACTTTTCGCGACGCTCTGTCTGGCTGCATTTGCTCTGGTGCTGTTGCTGAATCCGTTAGCTATAAAACTCTCGTTCGGCGGCGTGGCTCTGGCGGCGTTGTATCCATTCACCAAACGCTGGACGCACTGGCCGCAGTTGTTTCTGGGCGCCGCGTTTGCCTGGGCCATACCGATGGCGTTCGCAGCCCAGGCGGGTGCCGTGCCTGCTGCTGCCTGGTTGTTATATGTTGCGGTGCTGGTGTGGGCACTGGTTTACGACAGCATGTACGCGATGGTGGACCGCGAAGATGATCTGAAAATAGGCGTTAAATCCACTGCAGTGCGCTGGGGCCGGTATGACCGCGCCTGGATTGGCGTATTTCAAACGGTGTTTTTTCTGCTGCTGGTGGGCGTGGGTGTCGGCTTTGAGCTGGGGCTGTTCTATTACCTGGGGCTGGCAGCGGGGGCGGCGTTGGCGGTTTATCACCAATGGCTGATTCGTTACCGCGACCGCGATGCCTGTTTCAAGGCCTTCCTGCACAACAACCATGTGGCCATGGCAATTTTTATCGGTATTGCGCTGGATCTGGCCTAGTGTCCTGTCCGATTAAACCGTTTAATTATTTCGGCGCTTTTTCGCATCTGGCGGCGTTGCGGATCGTCACAATAGCTACGGCCCCTGAATATTATTGGGCTCCTCACCGCGCCTTGCCAGACACGAAAAATCACTCGAACTTTCTGCAACTTATTAACCGGACAGGACACTAGCATGCGGGCGGTAGCCGAACAGTTCGTGCCTGAGTTGCGCCGGCGCGCGCAGGAAATCGAGGACGCCCGCAGCTTGCCCGCTGATCTGGCTCAGGGCATGGCCAGGGCCGGATTCTTTCGCATGCTGGTGCCTGAATCCGTTGGCGGCCTGGAAGTTACGCCGCTGGAATTTTCGCAAACGCTGGAAACCCTGGCTGCCGGCGATGCCTCCGCGGCCTGGTGCGCGATGGTGGCCGGAACCAGTGCGCTGACACTGGCCTATTTGCCGCATGACCAGGCGAAACAGATATTCAGCAAACCCGAGCTAATCATGGGCGGCGTATTCGCGCCCATGGGCAAAGCTGAGGTGCAGGCCGACCACTACCGCCTTAGCGGTCGCTGGCAATGGGCCAGTGGATCACAAAACTGTGATTGGCTGGGTGCGGGTGCCATGCTGATCGAAAATGGTGGAATCAAACGCCTGGCCAACGGGGCGCCGGAACAACGCATGATGCTTTTTCCGCGCGCTCAAGCCGAGCTGATCGATACCTGGCATGTCTCCGGCCTCAAAGGCACGGGTTCGGGCGATATGGCGGTCGATAATATTCAGGTGCCAAAGGCGCGCTCGGTATCTTTAATCCAGGACAAGCCGGTAGCCGGTGGCGCGCTCTATGCTTTTCCAGTATTCGGATTGCTGGCGGTGGGGATCGCCTCGGTAGCGCTGGGCAACGCCGATGCGGCACTGTCCGCCATTAAAGCACTGGCGCTGAGTAAAAAGCCGGGCGGCGGGCGCCGAACCCTGGCCGAGCGCGGCGCCGCGCAATCCGAGTTTGCAAAGGCGCAGGCCCAGTTTTTGTCCGCCCGGGCTTTTTTACATGACGCACTACACAGGCACTGGCTAAGCGCACAGGAAACCGGAGAATTGTTAGTCCAGGCGCGTGCCGAGCTGCGCTTGGCCAGCACCCACGCCACGCGCACCAGCGCACAAGTTGCCGGTATTGCCTTTGATCTGGGCGGCGGGGCGGCGGTATTCACCCACAATGAGTTGCAACGGCGGTTTCGCGACGCGCACGTGGCATGCGCGCACATGATGGTGGCGCCGCCCACCTATGAATTGGCCGGGCGCCTTGCTTTTGGGCTGGATACGGACATTTCGCAGTTGTAACAAACCTCAGGAGCGGTAAATGCAAAACAGACTGGATGAAGTACTTTCAGCCGCAGTGGAGCGCGGCGATATCCCTGGCGTCGTGGCCACGGTGGCGAACGGTAGCCAGTCCCTCTACGAAAACGCATTCGGTCAGCGCGCTTTGGGCGGCGATGAAGCCATGACTAGCGACAGCGTTTTCTGGATAGCGTCCATGACCAAAGCCATAACCGGCATCGCCGCAATGCAGTTGGTGGAGCGCGGCGTGATTGAACTGGACGGCCCAGCGGCCGAATATTTGCCGGAACTCGGCGAGACACAGGTATTGGAGGGCTTCGACAATAACGATCAGCCGCTATTACGCGCGCCGAAAAATCAGATAACACTGCGGCATCTGCTTACCCATACATCTGGTTTCGCTTACGAAATATGGAATGAGGACATCGGCAAATACCAGCAGGCCACGGGCGCGCCGGGAATTTTGAATGCCGAAAAAGCGTCGCTGAAAATGCCTCTGGTGTTCGATCCGGGCACCGGCTTTGAATATGGCATTGGTCTGGCCTGGGCGGGGCGTGTGGTGGAAGCGGCCAGCGGGCAGCGCCTGGGCGATTATTTTCAACAGCAGCTGTTTGAACCGCTGGGCATGCGCGATACCGCGTTCAAAATACGCCCGGACATGCGTGAACGTCTGGTACACATGCACGCCCGCGGCCCGGATGGTTCGCTTATCCTGTTCCCGTTTGAAACGCCGCAAGACCCGGAAGTGCAGCTCGGCGGCGAGGCACTTTACGGCACCGCACCCGATTACCAGCGCCTGATGCAAATGCTGCTAAACGGCGGCGAGCTCGACGGCGAACGGGTTTTGAAGGCGGATACGGTTGCGCGAATGGGGCGTAATCAGATTGGAGTTATCGACTTCGCCGCGATGAAAACAGTTATGCCGCCGCTTTCGAACGACACCGACTTCTACCCCGGCATGCAGCAAAAATGGGGCTTGAGTTTTTTAATCAATACCGAAAAATCCCCGCAAGGGCGCCCCGCTGGCAGCCTGAGCTGGGCCGGGTTACCCAATTGCTATTACTGGATTGACCCGAAAACGCAGATTAGTGGCGCCATTTACACCCAAATTCTGCCGTTTTTTGATCCAAAAGTTGTGGATCTGTTCCGGGCGTTTGAATCCACGGTTTACGACAACCTGGACTAAAAGGCTTCACCATTCAGGGATTGGCAACGGATACACAGAGGAAGAAAAAAAGATTGAAACCACGAAGAACACAAAGAACGCAAAGGGGGAGGATGGCGTTGAACATTTCTTCCTTCGTGTTCTTTGTGCCCTTTGTGGTTAACAATTTTAATCCTCTGTGACTCGTAGTTTTACTTTTTTTAGATGGTTTACGCATGACTAACGCAGAACTTATACAGCGCGACCTGCGCGTGCTCTGGCACCCCTGCACGCAGATGAAAGACCACGAAACCCTGCCGCTGATTCCCATCAAGCGTGGCGAGGGCGTATGGCTGGAAGATTTTGAGGGCAACCGTTATATCGATGCCGTGTCCTCGTGGTGGGTGAACATTTTCGGCCACGCCAATCCGAGGATAAACGAACGCATAAAAGCGCAGCTCGACCAGCTCGAACACGTCATCCTGGCGGGCTTTTCACACGAACCGGCAGTGGCGCTGGCAGAGCGCCTGGTGGCGCTCACACCGGAGGGACTGGATCGCTGCTTTTATGCAGACAATGGCTCGTCCGCAATCGAAGTCGCGCTGAAAATGAGCTTTCACTATTGGCGAAATACCGGGCATGGCGAAAAGACGCGCTTTATAAATCTCTCCAACAGCTACCACGGCGAAACCCTGGGCGCACTCGCGGTAGGCGATGTGGACTTATACAAGCAGACCTACGAACCACTGCTGCTCAAACCGCTGACCGCGAAATCACCGGACTGTTTTGAGCGGGACGAGGGCGTGTCCTGGGAAGAACACAGCCGCGCAATGTTCGCGCATATGGAAGCCACGCTCGAAGCGCATGCGCATGAAACCTGCGCGGTGATTGTGGAACCGCTGGTGCAATGCGCGGGCAATATGCGCATGTACCATCCGGTGTATCTGGAATTGCTGCGCGAAGCCTGCGACCGCCACAATGTGCATTTAATCGCGGATGAGATCGCGGTCGGATTCGGGCGCACCGGTACGCTGTTTGCCTGCGAGCAGGCTGGCATAACGCCGGACTTCATGTGTCTTTCCAAGGGGCTGACCGCGGGCTACTTGCCATTGTCGGTTACGTTGACTACCGATACGGTTTACCAGGCGTTCTACGACGACTACCAGAATCTCACCGCGTTCTTGCATTCGCATTCATACACCGGCAACCCGCTGGCATGCGTGGCAGCGCTGGCCACCCTGGATTTATTCGCAGCCTCGGATGTGATCGGCAACAACCGACGCCTTGCGCAAGTCATGCGCGAATCGGCGGCTGGCCTGGCGGATCACCCGCAGGTAGGCGAGGTGCGCCAAACGGGTATGATTCTCGCCATCGAAATGGTTAAAGACAAAGCCACGCGGGAACCATTTGCGTGGCAGGAGCGTCGGGGTTTAACTGTTTACCAGCACGCGCTTAAGCATGAGTCGCTGTTGCGGCCCCTGGGCAATGTGGTTTACTTGATGCCACCCTACGTTATTGACGAGTCGCAGATACGGCATTTACTGAACGTGGCAGCCGACGGTATCGACCTGGCCACCTCGACGTAATCCCCTGCCATTGCTACGATTACGCACCCGTCGAGTGCATTTCTTTTGAATTTATTTGGTAGCCACAAGGCTGTACAGAGGTTTATTGAGCATGGAAAGAACACCGCTAACCCAGCGTGGCGCAGACGCATTGCGCGCTGAACTAAAACGCATGAAGGGCGTGGAGCGCCCGCGTATCGTTAAAGCCATTGAGGAAGCGCGTGCGCACGGCGACTTGAAGGAAAACGCCGAATACCACGCTGCCAAGGAAGAGCAGGGCTTCGCCGAAGGCCGTATTTCCGAAATTGAAAGCAAGTTGAGCACGGCGCAAATTATTGATGTTACGCAAATGGGCGCCAACGCCAACGGCCGGGTCATCTTTGGCGCCACGGTAGATTTGGCGGATGAGGACAACGGCGAGGAATTAACCTATCAGATCGTCGGCGAGGACGAGGCGGATATCAAAAACGGACTGCTTTCGTTCGCGTCGCCCATTGCGCGCGCGCTGATTAGTAAAAACGAAGGCGACGTGGTTGAGGTTAGCGTGCCCGGCGGCCAGCGCCACCTGGAGATTGTGGCGGTACGCTATATTTAGACGTTCACCGCAAACTATTTTAAAAACCACAAAGAACACGAAGAGCACAAAGGTTTTTTGTCTTACACTTCGTGTCCTTAGTGTTCTTTGTGGTGAAACAGTGTTCTATTTTTGCTCTGGGCGGGGCCTATAGAGACAGGCCGTATGGCCCAACTGCTGAACGCAAGCGGCTTCCAATTCGTCGCAAAGTTTTTGAATCATGGCCTCGCGCTGCTCGCGGTCATCAGCTACCAGGCGTATCTTTATCAGTTCGTGATCGGTAAGCGCACGTTCGATTTCAGCAGTTACCGCTTCGGTTAACCCCGCGGCACCGGATTGCACGACTACGTTCAAGTGGTGCGCCTGTTTTTTCAGGGCGCGTTGCTGATCAGGCGATAATGACAGGCTCATAAGCTTGGGAATGTTAAACGAACGCGCAAGTGTAACCGAACCGCAAACATCATGAGCAAGAAAAACGACACCCGCCGCTGGCTCGATCAGCACCGCAAAGATCCCTACGTGCGCGCTGCGCAGGCAGATAATTACCGCTCCCGCGCGGTATATAAACTGCAGCAAATCGATACCAAGGATCGTTTGCTCAAGCCCGATGCCGTAGTGGTGGATCTTGGTAGCGCGCCCGGTAGCTGGAGCCAGTATTGCGCGCAACGCCTGCGCGACAAGGGCCGGGTGATTGCGGTCGATCTGCTGCCGATGGCGCCGCTGGACGGGGTAATCTTCACTCAGGCGGATTTCAGCAAGAAAGAAGGCTTGCAAGCATTACGCGACGCGCTGGCGGGGGATTATGCAGACCTTGTACTTTCGGATATGGCCCCCAACTTGACTGGTGTGACCGTGGTGGATCAGATGCAGGCCATGCATCTGGCCGAGCTCACGCTCGACTTTTGTGGCGAGGCTTTGAAACCCGGCGGCAATATGCTGGTCAAAGTTTTTCACGGCGAAGGTTTTGATCCATTACTGGAACAAACGCGTAAGCAATTCAAGCGAGTTGCAATACGCAAACCCGATGCCTCACGCAGCCGCAGCCGGGAACAGTATCTGGTGTGCCTAGGCTGGCGTGGGTAAGGCTTAACGCCCGGATGGTTTATACTGGGCTTCATTGTAGTTTACGTTGCAAACGGTCGGCGCCAAGGCGCACCAAGGCCGGGGAAAGACAAGATTGAACGAATTAGCCAAGAATTTATTGCTGTGGGTCGTCATCGCACTGGTGCTGATGAGCGTATTCTCCAGCTTTGCACCCACCACCGAGAGTACGAGCGAAATTGCTTATTCGCAGTTTCTTGAGCAGGTCGAAAACGGCCAAGTGCAACAAGTCAAAATTCAGGACAAACGCATTGAAGGCAAGCTTGACAGCGGCGCCAGCTTTGTAACCTTCAGCCCGGAATCCGACAACAAGGCCATGATCGGCACACTGCTGGATAACAGCGTGGAAGTGGTCGGCGAGCCGCCGGACCAAGGCTCTTTCCTCAAGCAAATCCTGATTTCCTGGTTCCCGTTTCTTCTTCTAATTGGTGTATGGATTTACTTCATGCGGAAAATGCAGGGCGGCGGCGGTGGCGCCATGTCGTTCGGCCGCTCCAAGGCGCGCATGGTGAGCGCGGACGAGATCAAGATTACCTTTGACGACGTCGCCGGCGTGGAAGAAGCCAAGCAGGAAGTACAGGAACTGGTTGAGTTTCTCGCAGATCCCGGCAAGTTCCAGCGCGTGGGCGGCAAAATTCCCCGCGGTGTGCTCATGGTGGGTTCGCCCGGCACCGGTAAAACCCTGCTGGCCCGGGCCATCGCAGGCGAGGCCGGCGTGCCGTTCTTTTCCATCTCCGGTTCGGATTTCGTGGAAATGTTTGTCGGTGTGGGCGCGTCGCGTGTTCGCGACATGTTCGAACAAGGCAAGAAACACGCGCCCTGCATTATCTTTATCGACGAAATCGACGCCGTTGGCCGCCATCGCGGTGCTGGCCTAGGCGGCGGGCACGACGAACGTGAGCAAACGCTAAACCAGTTGTTGGTAGAAATGGACGGTTTCGAGGGCAACGAGGGCGTAATCGTAATCGCCGCTACCAACCGCCCCGACGTGCTCGACCCCGCGCTGCTGCGTCCGGGCCGTTTCGATCGCCAGGTCGTAGTGCCGCTACCGGACGTGCGCGGCCGCGAGCAAATTCTGAAAGTTCACATGAAAACCGTGCCCGTGCACGACAACGTCAAACCCGCAATTCTGGCGCGTGGCACACCGGGGTTCTCGGGCGCTGATTTGGCCAATCTGGTGAACGAGGCCGCGCTGTTTGCTGCGCGCACCGACAAGCGTCTGGTTGATCAGGACGATTTCGAAAAAGCCAAGGACAAGATCATGATGGGTGCGGAACGCCGCTCCATGGTCATGTCCGAAGACGAGAAAAAACTTACCGCCTACCATGAGGCCGGCCATGTGATTATCGGCCAGTCCGTGCCTCAGCATGATCCGGTGCACAAGGTCACCATCATCCCGCGCGGTCGTGCCCTGGGCGTGACCATGTTCCTGCCTGAGGAAGACCGGCACAGTTATTCCAAACAGCGTCTGATCAGTCAGATTTGCTCACTGTTCGGCGGCCGTTTGGCCGAAGAACTGATTTTCGGCGAGGACATGGTTACCACCGGTGCCTCTAACGACATTGAACGTGTCACCGACATCGCCCGCAGCATGGTCACCAAATGGGGCTTGTCCGAGCGGATGGGTCCGATTGTGTACGGCTCGGAAGACGACGAAATTTTCCTGGGCAAATCAGTGACGCAACACAAGAGCATATCGGATGAAACCGCGCATGCGATAGACGAGGAAATTCGCTCCATAATCGACAACTGCTACCAGCGTTCCAAGAAGATTCTGGAAGGAAAAATGGATATTCTGCACGCCATGGCGGATGCGCTGATGAAGTACGAAACCATCGACGCCAAGCAGATCGACAAAATGATGCGCGGTGAAGAACCGGGCGACCCGGAAAACTGGATCGATGATGATTCCGGTTCAGGCGGGGGCGGCGGCGGTGCCGCGGCCGCGGCCACCGGCAAAACCAAGCCGGTCAAGCCGACCAGTGATCCCGGCCCCGAGCCCAGCCCGGCGCATCACCGGGAATAGTTTTAGGCACGCGTGATTGCACCTCCCACTTAACACGACGAAGAATATTTAAAACCACAAAGGCACAAAGAACACGAAGGTCTGAACCCCGCAGCTTTGTGTTCTTTGTGCCTTTGTGGTTATTTGTTTTATAAGGGAAAACGTTAAATTGCTTGATTAGCGCGCAAGGCTTGCGTATCTAACGGCACGCCTTTTTCAACCAGCAGCGCACGTAGCTGTTGGATAATCGGGAAGATCTCCTGATTGCGGTCTTCGCCCTGTTCATCGAAGGCGCGTTGCTCGGCCTCCACAATCTCGCGATCCTGGCCGAAAATACTCTCGGTAAACCAGATGATGAACGGCCACAGCATGTGGATCATGCCCGGAATGCCGGGTTTGCGAATCATCATCAACCCGTAAGTGTGGTTTACCCGCTGCTGCGCATCCACCGGAATGTAGGCATTCCATAAATCCAGCGCCGGTTCGGTGCTGCCCGCGGTCCAGAATTGCAGGGTCTGGTACGGGTAGCCGGTGCGGATGGTCATCAGATCCACCGCGTCCTTGTCGATATTCTCGGGCCGCTTGCCGAGCATGAATTTTTCCCCGATGGGCTGTTTGCCTTTAGTCCGGGAGAAGGTGTAATCCACCTCAACCCAGCCATCGCCGACGCGCAAATCCAGCGCGGTGGGGCGGATACTGCCCATTAAACTGCGGTGCAGGAACTGATGGTTCATATCCATCAGGTTTTCATGCATGAAGGAATAATGGCAGTCCACGCTGCGGTTCAGAAAACGGGTTTTGTATTCGTCTTTAGCGAAAGTGGGAATATCAGGGAAAGCTACGGACTCGGCCAGGTCCTTGTCGCCAGGAAACACGAATACCAGACCGTAAGCCTCGCGAATGGGATAACTGCGCACGCCGTTGGGTAGCATCTTACCCTCATCAAGGTAGGGTACATTCACGCAGGCGCCAGTCTTGTTATAGGCCCAGCAGTGATAGCTACACAACAGGCGTTCGCCCTTGACCACACCCAGGTGCAAACGGTACCTGGCGGTGCGCGCAGCGGTCTTCCAGCGCAAACACTTCGCCGCTTTCAGTGCGGGCCACAACAATCGGTTCGCCCGCGAACGTGGTGCCGAAAGTCTTGCCTTTTTTGACTTCTTTAGAACGGGCTATCGGATACCAGAAATTCGGATCAATGCCGGTTTTCCGGATATCGGCTGCGGGCTTTTCGGGGTCGGCGTGACGAAAATTTGTGAGTGTGCTCGGATTTGCGGACATTTTTTGCTCTTGTCTGTGGTCAGGCAGTTAGCTTATCACGCAAACTCGTAGTAATTGATGACAGCTTTTCGGATTGATAAGCGCCATTGGATTCGCCGCCAAATGGAAAAATTCGCTACCAGCCAATACACTGCAGCTCTATTCAAACACAGAGTGTTATCCGACTTCGGACGCCCGTGAACAACGAATGAAACTTCAATGCAAGGGTAGGACAACGCATTGGCCCCACCCGGTCATCATGGGTGTGCTCAATGTGACCCCCGACTCGTTTTCAGATGGCGGGCGATACGATTGTCTTCAGGTTGCCATGGACCGGGCGCATGAAATGCTGCAGGAAGGCGCCGGGATTATCGACATCGGCGGTGAATCTACCCGGCCAGGTGCGCAAGCGGTGTCGGTATCGCAGGAGCTAGATCGCGTCCTGCCGGTAATCGAGGGCCTGCGCGGAGGCACGGGTACGTTGATTTCCATCGACACCAGCAAAGCCGAAGTTATGCAGGCCGCGTGTGCGGCCGGGGCCGACATCATCAACGATGTGCGGGCCTTGCGTGAACCCGGCGCATTGGATGCTGCAGCGGCCTCGGATGCCGCGATCTGCTTGATGCACATGCAGGGCGAGCCGCGCACGATGCAGCACAAGCCGTTTTACAGCGATGTGGTTGCAGAAGTGCGCGAATTCCTGGCCGAGCGTGTTTCGGCCTGTATCTCGGCTGGAGTGGCGCCCGAGCGGATTCTGGTGGACCCGGGCTTTGGTTTTGGTAAAACCCTGACCCATAACCTGGAACTCATGGCCGGACTACCGGAGTTGGCGGCATTGGGTTTCCCGGTAGTGGCAGGCGTGTCGCGCAAATCGCTGTTTCAGGCTTTGCTGGGCCTGGACCAACCGGCACAGCGGGTTTCGGCTAGTCTGGGCGCCGCAGCGATTGCGGTTGATCGCGGCGCCTCCATTATTCGTACGCACGATGTGGCCCAGACGCGCCATGCCATAGCGATTGCCGGCGCCTTGAAGCAGATAAACAAGCAAAATTTTTCGGAGTCCGCCTGATGGCAAGACAATATTTCGGCACCGACGGCATCCGCGGCAAGGTCGGCGAGGCGCCCATGACACCCGATTTCCTGCTGAAGCTCGGTTGGGCAGCGGGACGCGTGCTTGCGCCCAACGGCAAGGGCCAGGAACGCGCCAAGGTGCTGATTGGTAAAGATACGCGCTTGTCCGGCTACATGTTTGAATCGGTGCTGGAGGCCGGTTTCTCTGCCGCCGGGGTCGATGTGCTTCTGGTGGGGCCAATGCCCACACCCGCGATTGCCTACCTGACCCGCACCTTTCGCGCCGCCGCCGGCGTGGTCATCAGCGCGTCGCATAATCCCTACTACGACAACGGCGTAAAGTTTTTCTCCGCCGACGGCCGCAAGCTGCCGGACGCGATCGAGGCAGACATCGAAGCCCATCTGGCGTGTCCGCTGGATTGCGTAACTTCGGCAGAACTCGGCCGCGCCAGCCGCCTGGAAAGCGCGTCCGGGCGCTATGTGGAATTCTGTAAAAGCACGTTTCGTTCTGGCGATGCCTCGCTCAAGGGCCTGAAGCTGGTCGTGGACTGCGCGCATGGCGCCAGTTACCAGACCGCACCGCATGTGTTCGAAGAGCTGGGCGCAGACGTTGAAGTGATCGGCAACAAGCCCAACGGGCTTAACATCAATCAGGATTGCGGCTCCATGCACTTGGATGGCCTGCGCGCCAAAGTGGCGGAGTGCGGCGGGGATGCTGGTATTGCGCTCGACGGCGACGGCGATCGCTGCATGATGGTCGCTGCCAGCGGCAATATTATCGATGGGGACCAGATACTGTATGTAATTGCTCGCTCCCGCCAGGCAGAAGGCAACTTGCGGGGCCCGGTCGTGGGGACGTTAATGAGCAATCTGGGCCTTGCGCTGGCATTCGAGCGCGCCGGTATTGCGTTTGAACGAGCCAAGGTGGGCGATCGTTATGTTTTTGAGCGACTGAATCAGGTAGACGGCAATATGGGCGGCGAGTCATCCGGGCACATCCTGTGCCTGGACCGGGCGACTACCGGAGACGGCATTGTTGCTGCACTGCAGGTGCTGGCAGCGATGGTCCACGGTGGGCAAACACTAGATGCACTGGTTGCGGACATGGATAAATGCCCGCAGGTCATGATTAACGTGGAAATCGGCGCGGCGCGCGCGGACGACATCATGGCTGCCGCGCCGGTGAAATCCGCGGTGCAAGCGGCCGAGCAAACCCTGGGTAATAACGCCCGTGTGTTGCTGCGGCCTTCGGGTACGGAGCCGCTGATACGGGTCATGGTCGAAGGCTTGGCGCAGCAGCAAATCCAGGACGCCGCGGAGCAGATAGCCGAAGCGGTGCGCGCGGCTACGCATTAAACCCTTGGCTCCGAGCCCGGGTTGATGCAATCACCGATTGAATCAGGGCACGAAGCAGACTAAGCTTGCGGCCTGTTTTTTCGGGTAGAGGCGCGACTGGCGATGGCAAGAAAGCAATGGGTGGCAGGCAATTGGAAGCTGCATGGCTCTACGGACGCTGTAGCAAAGTTCTGCGGGGAACTGGCCGACGCCGGGTCAGCCGCTGCCCCTGAATCGAATTTGCTGGTGTGTCCGCCGTTCGTTTATCTGTCGCAAATGTGTGATTTGGTGAAAAAATCCGGGGTAGCCGTGGGGGCACAAAACCTTTGCGACAAGGCCGGTCCGGGCGCTTATACTGGGGAAGTCAGCGCCGCGATGCTGGCGGACATTGGTTGCAGCCACGTAATCGTAGGCCATTCGGAGCGCCGCCATATCTACGCCGAAAGCGACGAAATCGTCGCCGCGAAATTCGCCGCCGCACAGGCGGCCGGCCTTACACCGATTCTGTGCGTGGGTGAAACCCTGGAAGAGCGCGAGTCGCAGGCAACCTACGAGGTCCTGCGGCGCCAGTTGGGTACCGTGCTGGCAAACAGCGGCGCGCAGGCCTTTGCGCAGACGATTATTGCTTATGAGCCGGTATGGGCTATCGGCACCGGCCGTACTGCCACGCCGGCGCAGGTACAGCAGGCACATGCATTTTTACGTGCCCAGATTGCGGCCGAAGATGCTATACTGGGGAGTGATGTAAGCATACTGTACGGCGGTAGTGTCAAACCTGACAACGCCGCACAGCTTTTCGCTTGTGAGGATGTCGACGGTGGACTGATTGGTGGCGCCTCCCTGGAGGCCGCGTCGTTACTGGCAATTGCCAGTACCCAGTCTTTATAAACTAACAAACTTAAGTATATTAATGACTTACACAATTCTAGTTGTCGTGCAGGTGGTCGTAGCAATCAGCCTGGTCGGATTGATTCTGATCCAGCATGGCAAGGGCGCCGACGCCGGTGCCGCCTTCGGTAGTGGCGCATCCGGTACCGTATTCGGCTCGCAGGGCTCGGCTAACTTTCTCAGCCGTACTACTGCGGCGCTGGCCACGGTATTTTTTGTCGTAAGCCTGTCGTTGGCTTATCTTGTAGGGGGTGTAAGAACCCAGGCTCCACAAAGCGTGACAGAGCAATTACAGGCACCCGGCGCCGAGCTGCTGGAAGAAGAAACCGAAGCAACGGCCCCGCCAGCAAGCGAACCGGCCCCGGCCCAGCCTGCGGCACCGGACAGCGTACCCGAATAGCCGAAGTCGAAACACCCGGATATCCAGCTTGATCGGCCGGGCGGTTTGTTGTGATTTATTGCCGATATTGAAACCATACTTAGTAAAGAAACACCCCGCTAATGCGTTTTAACATTAAAAAAGGTTTGGATTTGCCCATCGACGGCGCGCCCGAGCAACGCATCCAGGCGGGACAAACAGTAACCTCAGTGGCCATAGTGGGGCGTGACTACGTCGGTATGAAACCGACGATGCTTGTGTCCGAAGGCGACCAAGTCAAGCTCGGCGAACCGCTGTTTGAAGACAAGAAAAACCCCGGCGTAATTTACACTGCACCCGGCTGCGGCGAAGTAACCGCCATTAACCGCGGGGCGCGCCGCGTGCTGCAATCGGTAGTTATTCGCCTGAATGGCGACGACGAAATAACCTTTGAGGCGTTTGAGCCTGCCAAGCTGGTGAGCCTGGATCGCAAGGTAATCCAGACCAGTCTGGTGCAGTCCGGTTTGTGGACGGCGTTGCGCACCCGCCCTTTTAGCAAGGTGCCAGCGCCGGGCAGCGTGCCGCGCTCCATATTCATTACCGCCATAGACACCAACCCGCTGGCGGCTGACCCGTCCCTGATCGTGAATGAGCGCCGTGAAGACTTCATAAACGGCTTGAAAATACTAGCGCAACTTACTGATAGTAAATTATTTATTTGTAAGGCTCCTGGTGCGGATATCCCCGTCATGGATGATCCGCGAGTGCAGGTTGCCGAGTTTTCGGGCAAGCATCCGGCAGGCTTGGTGGGCACGCATATCCATCATCTTGATCCGGTTGGGGCCGACAGCCGGGTCTGGCATCTTGGGTATCAGGATGTCATGGCCTTTGGTACGTTTTTCACCACTGGTAAAATCGACGTGCGGCGCGTTATTGCGCTGGCTGGCCCCAGTGTGGAAAAACCGAGGCTGTTGCGTACACGTATTGGCGCCAACACGGAAGAATTTTTGCGCGGCGAGATCAAGGCCATTGAATCTCGCGCAATTTCCGGCTCGGTACTCTCCGGTCGTTGTGCGGCGGGCTGGGGCACTTACCTAAGCCGTTACGACACCCAGCTGACCGTGCTGCCGGAAGGCCGCCAACGCGAATTCCTGGGCTGGATCATGCCCGGGCGCGAAAAATTCTCGAAAGTTAATGTGTTTATTTCCAGTTTACTGAAACCGGAAAGCTACAAATTTACCACCACGCAAAACGGCAGTCCGCGCGCGATGGTGCCGATTGGCAACTACGAAGAAATCATGCCACTGGATATTCTGCCCACCCAGTTATTAAGGGCATTACTGGTGCGCGACACCGACTCGGCGCAAGTCCTGGGTTGCCTGGAGCTCGACGAGGAAGATCTGGCGCTGTGCTCGTTCGTGTGTGTGGGTAAATACGATTACGGTCCCCATCTGCGCGCCAGCCTCGAGCAGATCGAAAAAGAAGGTTAAAGAGGAACGCTAGTGTCACGTTTACGCAATTATCTGGACCGCGCTCACCCGCTGTTTGCCAAGGGCGGCAAGCTTGAGAAGTATTACACCCTCTACGAGATGGTGGATACTTTCTTCTACACCCCGCCGGATGTAACCCGCACGGCGCCGCATGTGCGCGACGGTATCGACCTCAAGCGCGTCATGATCTATGTGTGGCTGGCCACGTTCCCGTGCATGTTTATGGCCTGCTGGAATACGGGTTTTCAGGCCAATAGCGCCATGACAGCAATGGGCATGACCGAGGTCCCCAACTGGCGCGAAATCCCGCTGCATCTGCTCGGCGTAGGCTTCGACCCCACCAGTTTCTGGGATAACTTCATACACGGACTATGGTATTTTCTGCCTGTGTATATGGTTACCTTCATTGCCGGTGGTGCCTGGGAAGTGCTGTTTGCGGCCGTGCGTAATCATGAAGTCAACGAGGGTTTCTTTGTAACTTCGATTCTGTTCGCACTGACGCTGCCGCCGTCTATTCCGTTATGGCAAGTCGCGATGGGCATTAGCTTCGGCGTGGTGGTTGGCAAGGAAGTGTTTGGCGGCACCGGGAAAAACTTCCTGAACCCGGCGCTTACCGGCCGCGCATTCCTGTTTTTTGCTTTTCCAGCGCAGTTGTCGGGTGATTCGGTCTGGACCGCAGTAGACGGCTTTTCCGGCGCGACAGCACTTAGCCTGGGCGCTGCCGATGGTCTTGCCGGCATCACCTCCCAAATTACCTGGTGGGACGCTTTTCTGGGCGACATCCAGGGTTCGCTGGGGTCTACCTCGGTTATTGCCTGTTTGCTGGGGGCAGCGTTCCTGCTTTACACACGTGTAGCATCCTGGCGCATTATGCTGGGCTGTGTGCTCGGCCTGGTCGGCACAACGACCCTGCTCAACCTCATCGGTAGCGACAGCAATCCGCTATTTGCCGTGCCCTGGTACTGGCATATCGTGATCGGCGGCTTCGCTTTCGGTACGGTTTACATGGCGACCGACCCGGTCAGTGCATCCATGACCAACACTGGGCGTATAATCTTCGGCGCGTTGATCGGGTTTATGACTGCGCTGATTCGCGTGGTGAACCCGGCCTTTCCGGAAGGCATCATGCTGGCGATCCTGTTCTCGAATATCTTTGCGCCGCTAATCGATTATTTTGTGGTGCAGGCGAATGTGAAGCGTCGGGTTAAACGCACCCAGGCTGCACGCGAAGCGGCGCCTGAGTCGGCGCGTGCTTCAACAGAGGCTGCGCAAACAGCCGTGGCGGCGGAGTAGGTTATGCCAGGAATATCAGGAATGTCCCGCGACGGCGTGGCCTATGTGGTGGTTATTGCCCTCGCTGTGTGTCTGGTTTGCTCGGTGTTTGTGTCGGCGGCCGCAGTTTATCTGAAGCCGCTGCAGACTATAAACAAGCAGGCCGACCGGCGCCGTAATGTTCTGGAAGCCGCAGACCTGATGCAACCGGGTGTCGATGTAAACGAATTCTTCGAACAACGTATCGATACGAAGATTGTAGAGCTCGCCACCGGCGAATACGTCGAAGGCATCAACCCGGATGATTTCGAACAGCGTGAAGCCGCACGCGACCCGGAAAAAAGCATTAACATCCCCCGGGATCAGGATATTGCCGGTATCAAACGCCGTTCCAAATTCGCCGAAGTCTTTCTGGTGAACGACGCGCAGGGCGGCCTGCAAAGTATAGTGCTGCCCGTACACGGCTACGGCCTGTGGTCCACCATGTACGGATTCATCGCGCTCGAGCCCGATGCCAATACCATTATCGGCCTTAAATTCTACGAACAGGGCGAAACGCCGGGCCTGGGTGCGGAAGTGGAAAACCCGAAATGGCGCGCCCTGTGGCCAGGGAAACTGGTCTATGGACCTGAAAGCGAACCGCAGATTCGCGTGATCAAAGGCAGCGTCGACTCGAACACGGCGAACGCAGAGTACAAGGTCGATGGCCTGTCCGGTGCCACACTTACCAGCCGCGGCGTGAGTAACATGCTGGAATACTGGATGAGTAAACGCGGTTTTCAGGATTATCTTGCGAAAGTTCGCCAGTAGCACGGCAAGCAACAGCTAGTTCAAAAGGCATCATCATGGCAAGCGAAATACGTAAAGCACTTACCGACCCCCTGGTTAACAACAACCCGATCACCCTGCAGATTCTGGGGATTTGTTCGGCGCTGGCGGTTACCAGCCAGCTAGCGACAGCGTTGTTGATGTGTGCGGCGTTGACGGCCGTGACAGCCTGCTCGAACTTTTCGATCAGTCTGATCCGCAATCTGATCCCGTCCTCGATTCGCATCATCGTGCAAATGACCATCATCGCATCCTTGGTTATCGTAGTGGACCAGCTACTAAAAGCCTTTGCCTACGATATGGCCAAGCAGATGTCGGTGTTCGTCGGCCTGATTATTACCAACTGCATCGTCATGGGCCGCGCCGAAGCCTTCGCGATGAAAGAGCCGCCGGTAATTTCATTTATGGACGGCATCGGCAATGGCCTGGGCTACAGCCTGATTCTTATCGGTGTGGGTAGTTTTCGCGAACTGTTCGGCTCCGGTTCTCTTCTGGGTTACCAGATACTGCCGCTTGTCAACGACGGTGGCTGGTACGTGCCCAACGGTATGTTGCTACTCCCACCAAGTGCATTTTTCATTATCGGTTTCTTTATCTGGGCCGTGCGCACCTGGAAGCCGGAACAGCTGGAAAAGCACGATTACCAAATCCACCAAGTACATCGCACCGAAGTAATCTAGGACGCATACGACCATGGAACTCTATTTAAGCCTGCTGGTTAAATCGGTCTTCGTCGAGAACCTGGCGCTGGCCTTTTTTCTGGGCATGTGTACCTTTCTGGCGCTGTCCAAGAAGATATCTACCGCTATTGGTCTGGGCATCGCCGTGATTGTAGTTCAGGGTTTAACAGTGCCGGTTAACAACCTTATTTATCAACATTTGTTAAAAGAGGGTGCATTGGCCTGGGCGGGTCTGCCGGATGTGGATCTGAGCTTTCTTGGCCTGATAAGCTACATCGGCGTTATTGCTGCCATCGTGCAGATTCTGGAAATGTTTCTGGACCGTTTTATGCCGGCCCTGTACAACGCACTTGGAATTTTCCTGCCTCTGATTACCGTGAACTGCGCCATCCTGGGCGGGTCGTTGTTTATGGTCGAGCGCGATTACAGCTTCCTGGAAAGCGTGACTTACGGCGTCGGTAGCGGTGTCGGCTGGGCCCTGGCGATCGCCGCATTGGCCGGCGTGCGCGAAAAGCTAAAATACTCGGACGTGCCCGATGGTTTGCAGGGGCTGGGTATTACCTTTATTACCGTGGGCCTGATGTCGCTGGGCTTCATGGCATTTTCCGGTATCCAATTGTAGGAGCGTGCACCGCGCGCGAATGGCAATAATCTAATGAGTGAATTAGCACAAATCCTCCTCGGCGTCGGCGTGTTCACCGGCGTGGTGCTCGCACTAGTGGCCATTATTTTGGCGGCCAAATCGCGCCTGGTTGCTACCGGCAGCGTAAACATCGAAATCAACGGCGAGAAAACTATCCAGGCGCCGGTAGGCTCCAAGTTGCTGGGTGCGCTTGCTGATTCCAAACTTTATGTGTCCTCGGCCTGCGGCGGCGGCGGTACCTGCGCCCAGTGCAAGGTAAAAATTACCGAAGGCGGCGGCTCTATTCTGCCGACCGAAGAGGAGCACATAAACAAACGCGAGGCGCGCGAGGGCGATCGTTTGTCCTGCCAGGTTACGGTCAAACAGGATATGAAAATACGCGTGCCCGAAGAAGTATTCGGCGTTAAGCAGTGGATGTGCAAGGTGCGCTCGAACAATAACGTGGCCACCTTCATCAAGGAACTGGTGCTCGAATTGCCCGAGGGCGAGCACGTGGATTTTCGCGCGGGCGGCTTTATCCAGATTATCTGCCCCCCCCACGAAGCCGACTATAAGAACTTCGCGGTGGAAGACCGCTTCCGGGGAGACTGGGATGCCCACGACTTGTGGAAGTATAAATCCGTGGTAAAAGAAGACGTTACCCGCGCCTATTCAATGGCGAATTACCCGCAGGAAGAAGGCATTATCATACTTAACGTGCGGGTAGCCACGCCGCCGCCGGGTAATCCGGACCTGCCACCCGGCATCATGAGCTCTTACCTTTTCGACCTGAAAGCCGGGGATGAAGTAAAAATCGCCGGCCCCTTCGGCGAATTCTTCGCCAAGGAAACCGATGCGGAAATGGTATTCGTCGGCGGCGGCGCAGGTATGGCGCCCATGCGTTCGCACATATTTGACCAGTTATCACGCATCAACACCGACCGCAAAATGACCTTCTGGTACGGTGCCCGCTCGAAACGCGAAATGTTCTATGTGGAAGATTTCGACAGCCTAGCCAAAAACCATAGTAACTTCGAATGGCATGTGGCGTTGTCCGATCCCAAGGACGAAGACGAGTGGAGTGGCGACACCGGTTTTATTCACGACGTGCTGATGGAACGCTATTTGAAAGATCATCCAGCGCCCGAAGATTGTGAATACTACCTTTGCGGCCCGCCGATGATGAACGCGGCGGTCACCAATATGCTGGAAGATCTCGGCGTGGAGCCGGAAAATATTATGCTCGACGATTTCGGCGGCTGATTTTCCGGGCGGGCCCGGTTATGGGTCTACGCGCGCTCATTTTAACTATGCTTCCTCAGATCAGGCTACTCACCTTCATCGTCGTCCTGGCGTTTATGGCAGGCTGCGAGCGCGAGCCGGAAAGCCTGAAGTTCTCCGGCGCCACGATGGGCACCACCTATCACGTTACCCTCGCCAAGCCCCCGGCGGATCTGGAAGCCGAAAAACTGGAAGCACAGGTTGCCTCGGTGCTGGACGCGGTCAACGAGCAGATGTCTACCTACCGCGAGGACTCACAACTCTCGCGCATAAATCAAAGCAAGGGTAAAACCTGGGTTCCGGTTTCGCCAGAACTGCTGGCGCTGATCAAACAGGCCAGCGATATCAACTCCCGTACACGGGGGGCGTTTGATATTACGGTAGGCCCGCTGGTGAACCTGTGGGGCTTTGGCCCCGAGCACAAGCAGGACGAAGTGCCCGCCGAGGCGGCGATTGCCGAGAGCCTGCGGTTGGTCGGTTTTAATAATATTATCCTGCGCAATCAACCGCCTGTGGTAAGTAAAAAGCAGGACAAGGTCTATATTGACCTTTCCGCCATCGCCAAGGGCTACGGCGTAGATCAGGTTGCGGCCACGCTAGCTGGATACGGCCTGGACCGCTATCTGGTTGAGATCGGCGGCGAGCTTTTCGGGCGCGGGCTGAACACCGAGGGAAAACCCTGGCAAGTCGCGGTAGAGCGGCCTGTCCGCGGAGCGCGGAAAATTGAACTCGTGGTTAATCTGCAAGGCCGGGGCATGGCCACGTCTGGCGATTACCGTAATTTCTTTGAAGCCGACGGCAAACAGTATTCACATACTATCGACCCGCGCACTGGACGCCCGGTGACGCATGATCTGCACGCGGTAACCGTATTGGCCGCAACAACCGCGCAGGCCGATGCGCTGGCCACAGCCCTGCTGGTGATGGGCCCGAAGGCGGGATTAGCGTTTGCCCGGCAGGAAAAAATAGCCGCCTTGTTTATCAGCGGCAGCAACGGCGCGTATACTGAGGCCAAGACTCAGCAATTCTCAGCCCATGTGAGTAAAGTCCAATGATGATATTTTTTACAGCATTCGCGGTAATGGTGCTGGTAGTACTGGCGATGTCGGTAGGCGTAATGTTTTCCGGGCGCGAAATAAAAGGTACCTGCGGCGGCATCAATAATTTTGAAGGTGGCGCCTGCGAACTCTGTGGCGCCACATCCGAGTGCGACGCGCCGGAAAAGCCACAGGCGTAGTACGGTAATTTTGGGAGAGTTGGCCATGCTACATTCAGTAACCGTAAAAGACCACATGTCGGCCAACCTGGTTACATTCAGCACCGATATGGATGTGCTGCGCGCCATCCACCTGCTGCTGGAAAATGGCATTACCGGCGCCCCGGTTACCGATAATCTGGGCAATGTGGTTGGGTTCCTGTCCGAGCGGGATTGCTTGAAAGTGGCCATGGACGCCTGCTACCACGAAGAGTGGGGCGGCAAGGTGCAGCAATATATGACGCCCGAAGTCGTTACTGTGGATGCCGACCAGAGCATTCTGGAAGTCGCACGCCTGTTCAGTAATATGGGCTTCAAGGCGCTGCCGGTGATGGACGATAACCGTCTGGTAGGCAGCATTTCCCGCAGCGACGTGCTGCGCGCGTTTCAGTCTATTCGTTAGCTTTTAAAGCCTGAAAAAAACTCGCGTCAGTCGGCAACCAGAAGGGCGCCGTCGCGCTTGAGTCCCTCGATTTCATCAGCGCTGTAGCCGGCTTGCGCCAATACCGTTTCACCGTCTGCGCCTACCGGATGCTGACCCACAGGCTGTTCCGGAGTCGTGCGTGAAAACCGCGGTGCCGGTGCATGTTGCGTAATCCCGTCAAGTTCAAAAAACGTATTGCGCGCCTGGTTGTGCGGGTGTTTGGGCGCTTCATGTAAATCCAGCACGGGCGCGAAACAGACATCGCTACCCTCCATGATTTCGCACCACTGGTTTTGGGTTTTTGTTTTGAATACCCGCGCAAGTTCTGTTTTTAGCTCTGGCCAGCGTGCCGGGTTCATTTGTGCAGAAAACACTTTCGCATCCACGCAGGTACGTGCAAGCAGCTCGGCGTAGAACTGCGGCTCGATTGCGCCTATGGAAACGAATTTCCCGTCTGCCGTTTCATAGGTATCGTAGAAATGCGCTGCGCCATCGAGTAGGTTCACCCCTCGCTCGGCACCATTCCACAGGCCGGTGGCAGTCCAGCCGTATTGCATCCACATCAGCTGAGCCGCGCCGTCTACCATGGCCGCGTCTACTATCTGGCCTTCGCCCGATTTGAGCGCTTCAAACAGCGCACTGACAACGCCAAAAGCCAGCAGCATGCCGCCGCCGCCCATATCCCCAATCAGGTTCAGCGGGATGGCCGGTTTTTCACCCGCCGGGCCAATGGCGTGCAACGCGCCTGAGAGTGCAATGTAGTTGATGTCGTGCCCGGCGGCCTGGGCCAGTGGGCCATCCTGGCCCCAACCGGTCATGCGGCCATAAACCAGTTTCGGGTTGCGTTTGCGGCACACATCCGGACCTATGCCCAGACGTTCGGTAATGCCAGGGCGGAATCCTTCAATCAGTGCATCGGCCTCGTCGGTCAGCCGCAAGAGGGCCTCGACGCCGGCCGCAGATTTCAGATTCAGCGCGACGGATTTCTTGCCGCGCAGGCTGATGTCGCCCCGGTGCATGGGCGAGGCCTTTGCACTGCGCTCCACGCGAATGACTTCGGCGCCCATGTCTGCGAGCATCATGCCCGCCATGGGGCAGGGGCCCAGCCCCGCCAGTTCGATAACGCATATTCCCTTCAGTGGTCCCATAGTCTGCACTTGTTCCTGTTTGCGGTGTAAACGATTCGCCAGTGTGATCGCGCTGGACGCTACTGCGAGTTCTCTTGCTCTGCGGGCGCGAGTTTGTCCTGGGTCCGCAGTTCAAAATCGCTTGCGTCGTGGCGCTCCAGCAGCTGTTTCTCAGGCTCGCCCCAGGCGCGGTTGACCATGCGGCCGCGTTGTACGGCGGGACGTTTTTCTATTTCCTGTGCCCAGCGTCGGACATTTTCATAGGTCTGTACCTGCAGGAATCCCCCCGCGTCATATAGCCGTCCCATGGCCAGCGCCCCGTACCACGGCCAAGTCGCGATATCGGCAATGGTGTATTCATTGCCCGCCAGGAACTGGTTGTCCGCAAGGCGACGATCCAGCACATCGAGTTCGCGTTTTACTTCCATGGCGAAGCGATCGATGGCGTATTCGATCTTCTCCGGCGCGTAGGCATAGAAATGGCCGAAGCCGCCGCCCAGATACGGAGCGCTGCCCATCTGCCAGAACAGCCAGTTCATCGCCTCGGTACGGGTTGGCGTATCCGATGGCATAAACTCACCAAACTTTTCAGCCAGGTAAAGCAGGATCGAGCCGGACTCGAATATGCGTAGCGGCGCAGGCGTACTGTGGTCTACCATCACCGGAATCTTGGAATTCGGGTTGATTTCCACGTAGCCGCTGGAGAACTGATCCCCTTCCGAAATATCGATTATCCACGCATCGTATTCAGCCCCGGTATGCCCAAGCGCCAGCAGCTCTTCGAGCATTACGGTTACTTTTACGCCGTTGGGTGTGGCCAGCGAGTAAAGCTGTAACGGGTGTTTGCCTACGGATAACTTTTTATCATGCGTTGGCCCGGCGATAGGGCGATTGATGCTGGCAAACTTGCCGCCGCTCTCTTTGTCCCAGGTCCAGACGGCGGGCGGGGTATAAGTGCTTTCCTGATTCATTATCAAGGCTCCTTGGTGCTGAGAGGTTGTAGCGCGACAGCATACACGCTGTCATCCTGGCGTGTGCATCGTCCGCATACGTTGCAGCCAACGGGCAAGCAACCCTCCGGCAAGCATCGCCGGAATGAATATGATGGCCTCGTGGGGGTTAACCGCGCGTCCGGCGAGCGCGGGGCCTGGACAATAGCCTGCCAAGCCCCAACCCACCCCAAACAACGCGGCGCCCGTCACCAAGCTGGCATCCAGTCTGGTGACTGTAGGTAAATGGAAGCCTTGTTTGAACACAGGTTTTTTACGCCCAAGAACCCAGCGATAGCCGGGGTAGGTCACCAGTATTGCACCACCCATGACTAGTGCCAGGCTGGGGTCAAAATATCCGAATATATCCAGAAAGTTGAGAACTTTGTCCGGATCCACCATATGCGACAGCGCCAGACCCACGCCGAAAACAATGCCTGCGCATAGCGCGCTCATCTGTTTCATGGGCCGACTGCCAGAACGTGTCGTAATACAAACGCGGCCAAAACCCCGGTGAACATGAAAATCGCAGTCTGCTCGAAGTACGTATTGCGCTCATATTTGCTTCCACCGGCATCATAGGTGCACCCGCAGGCGACGCCGTGTCAGACGTTGTAATAATCGTCGGATTCTCGCTGCTTATGCTCGTAGTAGGTACCCGCATGCTGATGCACGCACGCAGTACACCGGCCGCATCCGGCGTGGTGCGCGCGGGGTTAACCCGTACTGCAGATAGCGTCGGCGGCGGGCCAGTATGCCGCTACAGCGAAGATGGGGTTCTGCGTTTGAACGCACCATGCAGCGCTGCACTCGCCGCCGCGGGTTTGCTGGTCGGATTCCTGTCCGGATTTTTTGGGGTAGGGGGTGATTTTCTCATTGTGCCCGCGCTGCTGGTAATTACCCAGATGAGTATTCATCGCGCAGTCGCCACCTCGTTACTGGTAATCACCCTCATCGACATATAAGGCGTTGGCATGGCAATCCTCACCGGCCGGGAATTACCCTGGATTACCACTGCACTGTTTGTATTGGGCGGCATAACCGGCATGTTGCTGGGGCGGCGTCTGACCGCGCGGCTGGCAGGCCAGGTACTGCAGCAGGTATTTGCAGTCGGCATTCTGCTCATGGGCAGCGCCATGCTTGCGGAATATTATCTGGGCGAATTTTCTACTCTTTGATACACGGGAGAAATAGTCGTTCTTTTCAGACAGCTAATTGATAACGAGAGCAGCACCTATACCTACCTGATCGCGTCCGGTATTGGCCGTGAAGCCTTGATTATTGATCCAGTAAAAGGCGGGTCAGCGCGAAGACGCGGTATTCATATGGCCACGCAAAATAAGTTGCGCAGGACCATTAGATAAATTCCGCTCGTATTGGGCATTTGGAGCATGAGAGCATGAAACCATCAATCAACTTGACCGCAGCCGAGGATGATCCGCAATGGCTTGCAAACCGCGCAGCACTGGTTTTACGCCTGCGACGGGTCGAAGGGCAGTTGCGTGGTCTCCAGGCCATGATCGAGCGCGAACTCTCCTGCGCACACCTGAGCAGCGCGGACGCAAAGACGCGCCTGTCCTACGTCACGGAGCTGCTTTCCAAATACGGCTGATGGTCCACAGGGGTAGCGTTGCGTCGATAGCGGCGCACTTAGCGCCCATCATCCCGGTGCTGGGTTTGTCTGCAAGTGCACTGAGTCGTGTTCTGCATCGCCACGGGTTGAACCGTTCACGAGAAAATACGCGACAGGAACAAAAAGAACACGGCGCCCAAAATACACAACCCGGCCCACAGGTAGTCCAGCGTGAGCCGTTCCTTCATATAGAAAATCCGGCTCCTCGCTGTTTCAAGGGGGTAA
This sequence comes from Salinisphaeraceae bacterium, assembly GCA_041688215.1. Lineage (GTDB taxonomy): Bacteria > Pseudomonadota > Gammaproteobacteria > Nevskiales > Salinisphaeraceae > JBDNIO01. The sequence continues at coordinate 39,073 of JBDNIO010000234.1, forward strand.
GTTCTTGATGCCCCAAATCTGAAGATGGTAAAAGCATACCCTATGAGAGACATCGAGCTTTTTCAATTGGCCCTTGGCTTGAAACCACCGTGGCAGGTTTCATCAGCAGAATTCATCCTCGCACAAAAGCGTCTTGATATTAAGATTGATTTTGTCAGAGGAAGCGCTTTTTCCTGCCCTAAATGCGGTCAAGTCGCCTTAAAAGCATACGATACGGCAGAGAAAAGCTGGAGGCATTTGAACTTTTTCCAGCATGCAGCTTATTTAATCGCCAACGTGCCCAGAGTAGATTGCCCCAAGTGCGGTGTGCTGCTTATTGACAACATCCCCTGGGCTCGGCGGGACAGCGGGTTCACTCTCTTGTTTGAAGCCATGATTATGACTCTGGTCAAATCTATGTCGGTCAAGACTGTAGGCGCTTTTGTCGGTGAGCACGACACGCTAATCTGGCGTATTCTGCATCACTATGTCGATCAGGGCCGCGATCAGGCCGACCATTCCAACGTTAAACATGTCGGGGTCGATGAAACTTCCAGCAAGCGAGGCCATAACTATGTAAGCCTGTTTGTCGACCTTTAGGAGGCCCAGATCCTCTTTGCAACTGCAGGTAAAGATGCTTCGACGGTTGAGCGTTTTGAGCAGGATCTGGTTGCCCACAACGGTTCCCATGAATCGATCACAGAGTTCTGTAGCGACATGTCTCCCGCATTCATCAAGGGGGTTAAAAGCAATTTTCCGGAAGCCCATCTGACCTTTGACAAATTCCACATTATGAAAATCGTCAATGCGGCGGTTGACGAAGTGCGGCGTCAAGAACAGAAGGAAAGGCCAGAATTGATCCGGACGCGCTATATATGGCTGCAGAATCCGACCAATTTAAAAGCATCACAGCTCAATACCCTGGAAGAATTACAGGTCAAAAAGCTCAATCTGAAAACCATTCGCGCCTAGCATATCCGCTTAAACTTTCAGGATTTTTTTTACTCAACCACTAGAGACAGCGGAAACCTTTCTTTGAAAGTGGTATTTCTGGGCAACCCATAGCCGTTTGCAACCCATCATAGATGCAGCATATACGATCAAGCGTGAATGACGTTACAGATAAATAACTTATAGAAAATCACTATTCTTTGGTGACATAGCCATTCGAACAGCGCGATACCCCAACTCAGCAAGGCGGCAATTACCCAATGGCGTCCTGGCATCGCTTTAAGATGCGCGTACCACGCGAAAGTCATGAACAGGTTGCTCAGACTGAGCAAACCGATGGTGATCAGGTAGGGTTGCATGGTTCGAGTTACCCAAAGGCGTGGTGCGGGAATTATATATCGTAACGCACTGATATGGCTGTCAAAACTTCATAGAGTGGCCAAGGTTCTCAAATGCCTGGGAAACAAATGAGCGCGCTCAAATAATTATAATACGCGTTTGACAATCATTCTCATTTGCATTTAGTATCGCTTCTAAGGCAATGTCCTAACCCCCAAGGAGAACGCGTTGAACAGAATAAAACACCCCCTCGAGCAAGCGTCGCCCAGCCAGCTCTTTGCAGCTACCGCTTTCAGCCTGGCAATGGCCTCGACTTGGGGCAGCGCCTATGCGCAAGAGCCTGAAGAGCGCCGCTCAGGGCAATTGCCGGGCATTAGCGTTGAGGCGGACCGCGAGAAGCCCTACAAGCCAGAGCGCCTATCTTCGCCCAAACGCACTCAGCCGTTACTGGACACACCGCAGTCGGTGACGGTGATTTCGGAAGACGTTTTTGACGAGCAGGGCGCATCGTCACTGCGCGATGTATTTCGCAACATCCCGGGCATAAGCATTGAAGCGGGGGAGGGCAATCCCGGTTCCGGTGATCAACTTTCGCTGCGCGGCTTTTCTGCCAGCGACGATATTTTTCTCGATGGCGTGCGCAGCGTCGGCAATATTTCACGCGATCCATTCAACCTGGAAGCGGTGGAAGTAATCAAGGGGCCGTCGTCGGCATTTGCCGGGCGCGGGTCCTCGGGCGGCGCGATCAACCTGGTTACCAAGACGCCGCGCGCCGAACAGTTTGGCGAGTTCGAGCTTACCGGCGGCACCGAAAGCACCCTTCGCGGTACCGCGGATTACAACCAGCCGCTGGATAGTTTTGGTATGGCCAACGCCGCTTTGCGTTTTAATGCCCTGTATCACGACTCGGAAGTCGCCGACCGCGATGAAGTCGAAAACCAGCGCTGGGGCCTGGCGCCGTCGCTCGCATTCGGCCTGGGCACCGATACCCGCGTGACTCTGAGCTATTCCTACGAGGAACATGACAACACGCCCGACCAGGGTATTCCCAATGTGCGCGATGACGAGTTCGCCGATTCCCCGTTTTTGGGCGGTGTGGCGCCGGTGGATTTTTCCAACTTCTACGGCTATACCCAGCGCGATTTAGAGGACCTGGATCAAAGCGTGGCTACCCTGCTGTTTGAGCAGGATGTAAACGACAATTTCCGCGTACGCAACCAGACGCGTTACCAGCGCGTGAATATCGATGCCATCTTCTCGTCACCGCGGTTAGAGACAAACCTGAATGACCCGGATTCCACCTTCACCGGCCAGATCGACGAAACTACGCGCGCGCGGGGCAGCTCGCGACCGCGCAACCAAACCGACGAAATAACCAGTAACCAGACTGACCTGACCTTTAATTTTGCCACCGGCGGGTTGGCACACACGCTGGTAACCGGGCTGGAATTTGGCCGACAGGAATTGGAAAATCGGCGCCGTACCGAGGCAAACGGCCCGTTCGTAAACCTGTTCGATCCCAACCCGAATATTGACGTTGCGCCGGATCAGATCGGGGACCGCATCGCGGTGACGGTATTCGCCGAATCGGATTTCGTCGGTGCCTACGTCTCGGACACTATCGAGCTCAACGATCAGTGGCAGCTTAACGGCACTGTGCGTGTGGACTATATCGATACCCGCGTGCGCGGCGTCGACAACGACCCCACCGACCCCGACCGCAGCGCCGACGAGTCGCGCGACGACACCGAGTTCAGCGGTAACGCGGCGGTGGTTTACAAACCGGTAAGCAACGGCAGCATCTATTTCGGCTACGGCACCTCGTTCACCCCGTTGCTGTCTTCGGGTACCAGTGATAGCGGCGTGTTCCAGCCGGCCGGGGGCGGCCCCCAGGGCGGCGGCGTGATTGAGGACGGCTTCGACGCCGATCCCGAGCGCAGCCAAACCTTCGAGCTCGGCACCAAATGGGACTTGTTCGATGCGCGCCTGGCGTTGAACGCGGCCATATTCCGCACCGAAAAAACCGATGCCCGTAACATTAACCCACTGGATAAAGACATTGTTACCGTTAACGGCGAAGAGCGTATCGACGGCTTCGAGATAGGCGTCAATGGCGCCATTACCGACAATTGGCGCGTGCTCGCCGCCTATACCTATCTGGACGGCGAAGTGCTGGAATCTGATGTAATGGAATTCAGCGCCAACGGTCCCGTGCCGCAGGAGGGCATGAGTACCGAGAACACGCCCGAGCATTCCGCCAGTCTGTGGACCACCTACCGGTTGCCGTACAACCTCAGTGTCGGTATCGGTGCGCAGTACGTGGACGAACGCACCATCTTTCAGGATCGCCCCGACCGTGCGGCGGTTACCGTGGACGACTTCCTACGCTTTGACGCGGTGGCCGCATGGCAGGCCAGTAATAACCTGGGTTTCAGGCTCAATGTATTCAACTTCACCGACGAGGAATACATCCAGTCCATCAACTCGGCGCAGTCTATCCCCGGTGCTGGCCCCTCGGCCACGCTAAGCGCCCTGTACTCACTGAATTGATGGCCGTTGATATGCAACGGCCCTCTCCCACTGCCGCGCCTGCGGGCGCGGCCCTTTTAATTATTTAACGCCTTATGCTGCTGGACATTCCGCAACTGCTTACCCCCGCGCAAGTGGATGACTGCCGACAGATTCTGGACGCCGCCGAATGGGTGGACGGTAAGGTTACCGCCGGCCACCAATCCGCTCGCGCTAAAGACAATATGCAAATTCCGGAAGGCGCGGCAGCGGCCAAACAAGTGGGCGATGTGATTCTCACCGCTTTGCAGGGCGATCCGCTGTTCATGTCCGCAGCGTTACCCAGAAAGGTCTTCCCACCGCTGTTCAACCGCTATCAGGGCGGTCAGTCGTTCGGTACCCATATCGATGGTGCCATCCGTCCGGTGCCGGGTAGCGGCGCGCGCGTGCGCACCGATTTATCCGCCACCTTATTTTTGTCCGAACCGGACGAATACGACGGCGGCGAACTGACCATAGAAGACCATTTTGGCACCCGCTCGGTCAAGCTGCCCGCGGGGCATCTGGTGCTGTATCCGGCCTCCAGCCTGCATAACGTTACGCCAGTTAAACGTGGCGCGCGGGTATCGTCTTTTTTTTGGATTCAAAGTATGGTGCGCGACGACGGCCAGCGCCGCACCCTGTTCGATCTGGACACCGCCATCCAGAAACTCACCCGCGACGTGCCCGAGCACGCCGGCCTGATCCAGCTTACCGGCATCTATAACAACCTGCTGCGGCGCTGGGCGGATGTATGAGCCCAATCGAAGACCAAATGAAGGAGATAATTTTTATGAAGCCCTCGACACCACAGTCGCAACAACGCGCCACGCCCGTGCAACGTCTGCCCAGCGTTAGTACCGAGAATCTTTTCGGACGCGGCAACGAAGTGGTGCTGGTGCATCGCGGCGAATACTACCGGCTGCGCTGTACCAAGAACGGAAAATTGATTCTGAATAAATAATCCACCGCACAAGCCAGCTAGGCCCGCTCAGGGCTACGCCAGCCAGTGACCGCCCCACTTGTCATTCTGGAGGTCGTTATGACTGGCAATTACAACCTATCCGCATGCGCTCCCAAACCCGCCCCAAGTTTCCCGCCACTGACGGCATATCCCGACGGCATTCTGCGCCGGCTAATGTCCGGTTCCTGCCGGGCACTGCATCTGGTGGGCGTCAGCGACTGCCGCCGTGTCTCCCTGGCCGGGGTCGAATTTCTGCTTGAAAAAGTCGCGGCCACGGTCATTCCCATCCGTCTGTACTTGGATAACCCCGGCGAAACCGCCCACTGCGAGGGAGCGGTGAGCGCCGTGTGGCGCGACGGCACGGAATTGCACATTCAAACCCAGCAAGGCGACCTGCGGCTACCGCTTGACCCTGGCCATAGTGCCTGGGTCGTGCCCGACAGCGACGGCCCCGGCGTTTGCCTGGCAATATTCAATCATCACCAGCAATACATTGCTCGCATCTACGGCCAGCGTCCCAGCTGCATCGCTTGGCATGCACTGGTGCAGTGGCTGGCATTGCGCGAAGACGGCTCGGGTCTGCGTCAGCCGGGGCGTGCACGCCAGGCGCGCAGGTAAGGCCATGAACTTTAGTGCTAACCGGGCCAAGACGCGGGTGCGTCAGCCAGTATGGAAAACGGCAAGTCCGCCGCTTTTGCTCGATCTCTACGGTGCCGAAGTGCTGGCGCAGGTGCCGGGCGCGCTAAGCCTGCGCAAATTGTGGGCGCCGTTTGAGCCCGGTGGCCGTTGTGTGCCCGGCACGAGGGGCTACTACGTTGTACAAAAATGCAATGGCAGAATACGCTATCTGCGATTTAATCCTAAAAATTCCCCGTGGCTTGCCGCGGGGTCTGCGCGATGGGGTTTCATTTAAATTGATTTCCCCAAAAGTTGGTACTGCAAGCTTGTATCAGTGCCATCACTGATGCCACTTGGGAGCGGATTAACCAGCGTTTGTTATTCAGCGCTCAGCAAGCCAGGGTGGAGAAAGGAGAGATGCTGCGCATCGACTCTACCGTGACCGATACGCCGATCCATGAACCGAGTGACAGCAGCCTGTTGTGGGATAGTGTGCGGGTCTTGGTGCGCTTGCTGCAACAGGCGGAAGAACTGGCGAGTGGTATAACG
>JBDNIO010000034.1:0-28109 GCA_041688215.1 Salinisphaeraceae bacterium
CACCGAACTATATGGATCGTCATTCCCGCGAACGCGGGAATCCATATTTCGCGGCACTTTCACTGGATTCCCGCTTTCGCGGGAATAACGTTACAGATCAATAACTTATAGAAAATCACTATTCTTTGGTGACATAGCCAAAAAAGAACAGGTGAGGTATCGGGGCTTCCCAGTATTCAGCGCGTTTGCGGCACTCATGTTGTGTGCCGGGGTTGCCTGCGCGCAGCCGGTCGAGTTACGCGTCAGCCGCGCAGAGCCAGCCTACATCGACGCCAACAATAACTACGCAGAAACCGAGCGCTTTTCAGTGCAGGCGCACTATCCGCAAGGCCACCCCCTTGCGGGGCAGGTTGTAGCTGGGCTGACGGCAGCGTTGCGCATAGAAGAGTGGCGCACAAAAATTTACGACGGCTTGTTCGGTGCCACCGCCTTGCCCATGCAGGTCGCGATGCAGCGTGGCCAGCGGAATTCACCCTGCGCTCGCTGGCGCGTTACGACGTAATCGAAGAGCGCAGCGCGCCAGTGCCCGAAATCGCGGTTTTTCTGGGCGCTCAATACCAGCGCATACTTGTACCGCAGTGGGCAGATAATGACGGCGATGGCGAAATCGATTGGCTGCATCAGCGGGTAGCCGACTTGGTGCAACGCGGGTTGGCGAGTGAAGCCGCATTGTGCGCAAGGTATTGGCCTCGGTGGATGCCTGGCAGCAGTCCTGGCGACGGGATTGCGGCGGGGTCCTGCCCACAACCCCAGCGGTTGTACAGATTGGTGCAGCCTGCCTGAACGCGCAGGGACTCAACGCCCATCGCACGGACGAGGGCCAGGAGCTGGCCGCCACCATACTGCACGAAGCCCGGCATGTATGGGTGTAGCGTCATCCCGAAAGTATTGGCCTGCCCTGGGTATTCAGCCCCAGCCGCAGTGGCAGTCCGGATTGCCGCAAAAATAGCTTGCTGGACTGTGGCGTTGAGGCCGCCCTGGACGTGGACGTAATACAGGCCCACGAAGCCGATGCAGAAGCCTTTGCACAACGCTATAAAGGTTACTTGCGGTGATTGCCCGCCGGCTGCACCGGCATGGTTGCTGTTGCTAACCGCCTGTGCGTTGAGCAACACCGGGCCGCCTGATACAGAAAATGGCGTAGCCCCGCGCCTGCAACCGGTTTCGTGCTGGTTCGATATTCCGGAAAATAGCGACGCAGAATGCGCCTGGTTTTTTCCAGGCGACCGGGCATACGGAAAACGCATCCGTTTGCCCGTGGTTCGCATCCCGGGTGATGGGCACGATCAGTCTCGCGGGCCGATACTTTAATTCGCGCCGCGCATGCGGCATCGTTGAATCAGGCCTTGAGCCCCGAGTCGGAATATCAGAATCAATCTGACAGCGCGCTCGCCTGTTACCAGCGCCTGGGCGGTGCGCAATCACTGGAGGCGTTCAATTCAGGCCACCAGGTCGCTGATGTAACGGGTTTGATGGCCGCTTCCGGTAAGCAAAACTGGAATATCTGGGCCGTGTCCTACGGTACACGCACGGCCATGCATGTGCTGCGTCAAGCGCCAGCGACACTGCGCAGCGTGGTGCTGGATTCCGCGTTTCCACCGGAGGTTAATGGCTTTCTGGCGAAGCCGGAGCAGCTCGCGCGGGCGCTGGAGTCTATTGTGGCGGCCTGCGAACAGGGCAAGGCCTGCCGTGCCAGGTATCCGCAGCTGGCGTCCCAGATCAATAACCTGCTGGCACAAACCGGTCAGGCGCCCATAAAAATCGAATTTCTGCAGTCCGTGGGTATGGCGCCCGTGTCGCTTGCTGTGACCGATTTACGCCTACTCTGGATGCTGTTTTTCGACAGTTACCTGAACCATTTCGAAACCGATACCGCCAACGCCGTAGCGCGTGCTTCCCGGGGCCAGAAATCAGCACTTGAACCAATGGCGCAGCGGTATGTGCATACCCTGCTGGATACCAGTTTTAGTTCGGCGGTGTACTTTGCCGTGACCTGTGCCGAGGATTGGCCCGGCGTGACCCAGGCCGCATACCACCAGGCGCTGGCACGGCATCCGCGGGTTGCAGCTTATCTGCGCCCGGAATGGCAATACGCGGTCTGCCGTTTCTGGGACAGTGGCACGTTGCCTGCGCAATTTAATGCCCCCGTTGTCAGCTCGGTGCCTATGCTGTTTCTGTCAGGAGAATTCGATCCGGCAACTTTACCGGAATGGGCACAAGTGGCTGTGCAACGCTTGCCCGAGGCCCATCTGGTAGAATTTCAGGGCGCAAGTCACGCAGTTACTTTTTCCAATGGCTGTGCCATGCGCAGCGCGGAAGAATTTATGCATGCGCCGGATGCGTGGCGCGCGCCGCCTTGCGCGCAAGAAATCAATTTAAATTTCGCCCAACGGGGTATGAAACCCCGCAGGGCGACCAAAGGGGAGAATCACGATTCTCCCCTTTGGGAACCCCATCGCGCAGACCCCGCGGCAAGCCACGGGGAATTTTTGGGATTAAAGCTGGGACGCAGGCGGTGTTTTACGGGCTTGCAGGTCTATCCGTTTGCCACAGTATATTGCGTTTCCCCAGGCTCTGGATTATCGGGTTTGAGTACCGTATTGCTGGCCTCGGGCAACATTTGTGGAAAATCCAGGGTGTAGTGCAGGCCCCGACTTTCCCGCCGCTGCAAGGCACTGCGAATAATGAGCTCGGCCACCAGTGCCAGGTTGCGTAGTTCAATCAGGTCAGGGGATACGCGAAAGCTGCCATAGTAATCGTGTATTTCCCGGCGCAATAATTCTATGCGGTGCTGCGCACGTTCCAGACGTTTAGTGGTGCGCACAATGCCCACGAAATCCCACATGAAACGCCGTAATTCTTCCCAGTTATGGGTTACCACCACTTCCTCGTCGGAGTCGGTTACGCGGGATTCATCCCAGGCGGGCAGGGCGGGGTGATTTCGGCCGGGGTCGAGATGGTTTCGGATGCTCTGCGCCGCGGCGCTGGCAAAGACTACGCATTCCAGCAGCGAATTCGAAGCCATGCGGTTGGCACCATGCAGACCGGTGAAGGCGGTTTCGCCGATGGCGTACAGGCCGGTTAAATCCGTATGGCCGGCCAGATCGGTCATCACACCGCCGCAGGTGTAGTGCGCGGCTGGCACCACGGGCAAGGGCTCGCGCGTCATGTCCAGGCCCAGATCCAGGCAACGCTGGTAAATAGCCGGGAAATGACCGCGGATGAATTCAGGATCCTGGTGGCTGATGTCGAGCCACACGTGTTCCAGGCCGCCGCGTTTCATTTCCGCGTCGATCGCACGCGCCACGATGTCACGCGGCGCCAGTTCCGCGTCCGGGTGGTAGTTGGGCATGAAGCGCGTGCCGTCATCCAGCAACAGGTGGCCGCCTTCGCCGCGCACGGCTTCGCTGATCAAAAACGAGCGCGCTTTCGGGTGGAACAGGCAGGTAGGGTGGAACTGCATGAATTCCATATTCACGGTGCGACAACCCGCGCGCCAGGCCATGGCAATACCGTCGCCACTGGCCGCGTGCGGGTTGCTGGAATACAGATAAGCCAGGTTGGCACCGCCAGTGGCCAGCACGACGGAATGCGCGCTGAAGCTATGTACTTTTTGCTGGCTGTTATCCAGCACATAGGCACCGAGCACGCGGCGCGTGGCCATATCCCGGGCGCCATTGGTGATCAGGTCGATGGCAATGTGGTGTTCAAACAGGTCGATGCCTTCGGCCTCGTGGGCCAGGCTTTCGAGGGTGGTTTCCACGGCGCGGCCGGTGGTATCGGCCGCATGAATAATACGGCGATGGCTATGCCCGCCTTCGCGGGTCAGGTGGTAGGCATAGCCGGTATCGTCTTCGGCCGGGGTAAAGGGTACGCCGCGTTCTATCAGCCATTCAATGGCCTCGCGGCCACGTTCTACCGTAAAGCGCACGGCGGCCTCGTCACACAGGCCGCCCCCGGCAGCGAGGGTATCCTGCACATGCGATTCGATTGAATCGCCGACATCCAGAACCGCGGAAATTCCGCCCTGGGCGTACAGCGTGCTGCCCTCCTGCAAGGCGCCTTTGGACAGGACCGCAATCCGCCGCCCGCACCCGGCCAGGCGCAGGGCCAGCGTCAGGCCGGCGGCGCCGCTGCCAAGAATCAGGGTGTCGTATTTATGCGTGCTCATAGCTTTTAGAATAACCTACCACGACGCGATTGTATGGTGTTTTCAAGTCCCGGTATTCGCTGGGGAGATAATAAGGCACATGACGCCAGCCACACCAGGACGCTACAATAGACAGGTCATCTGGCAGGGGTTGGGCGTAAAACCCTGACTTTTATCAGGAACTACACCAGAACATTTTATTCAACAAGAGCCATATTCAGCGCGTATTGCTGCGAACTAATCCGCCCGCCATCGGTCTACAGCATAGCTGGCGCCCTGTGCAGGGTGGTTTGCCGAGCTGCCGGCCACGCATGAATGCGTAGGCTGGCCGAACGGCGGCACCGTAAACACAGGGAGCATCAGGCCCACATGGGCGAGGACATTACCGACGAACAACTGGTTGCAAGAACGCAGCAGGGCGATAAGCAAGCCTTTGATTTGCTGGTTCGTAAATACCAGTTCAAGGTCATAAAACTGGTGTCGCGTTACGTAAATCATGCGGACGCACAGGACGTGGCGCAGGAGGCCTTCATCAAGGCCTACCGCGCGATAAAAGGTTTCAAGGGCAATAGCGCGTTTTATACATGGCTTTATCGGATATCTATCAATACCGCGAAGAATCACCTGGTGGCGCGTTCCCGGCGGCCGGCGAGTCAGGACATCGATGTAGCCGACGCGGAGGCCTTCGGCTACGCAGACCGATTCAGCGAGCAGGATACGCCTGAGGCGTTACTGGAAAGCGAGGAAATTCGTAATGCAGTGCTCACCACGATTGAAGCGTTACCGGAAGATTTGCGCACCGCCATCATGCTGCGCGAGCTCGACGGTATGAGTTACGAAGAAATTGCACAGGCAATGGGGTGCCCGGTAGGTACCGTGCGTTCACGTATATTTCGTGCACGCGCGGCGGTGGAAGAGCGTTTGCAATCCCTGGGCGACAGGCCCTAGAGCATAAATAGTGTCAAAGGTATCAGCCATGATTAACGAACAACTCTCTGCGTATCTCGACGGCGAAGCCTCCCCGCAGGAAACCGATAACCTGATAGCCGCCTTGAAACGCGATGCGGATTTGCGCGACGCCTTCAGCCGGCAACACTGGTTACGCCATGCCCTGCGTGAAGCACGCCCGGTACAACCGGATGCCGGCTTTTCCGCACGCGTGCTTGCGCGCCTGGACGAACAACCGGCAGAACAACAGGCCCTGGAGCAAACCCATACAAACGTGGTTTCCATCCCCCGAGGTGACAAACCCGCACGCGCCGCCCGGCGCTGGCAACGGCCCACAGCCGGGCTGGCGATTGCTGCGTCGGTAGTCGGCGCGCTGGTGCTGGTCGGCAATCCGCTGACCCAGGTTGACGATACGGCGCCTTCCGGTGAAGCTGCCCTGGCATTCACGCAACCGGCCAATCTGCAGACCGCCGGTGTCGGCTCGAGCCAGCAGGTTGCGTCTGCGTCGCAGGCCGCACGCGTGCCGCCGCCCGACCACTGGGCGGTTTCCGATCCCGCACTGGAAGACCAGCTGAATGGCTATCTGCTCGAGCATGACGGCGTTGCTCGTGGTTACGGACTTTCCAGCGCCACCCCCACCAGCCTGGTACGCGTGGCTACCTACGGCACAGGTCAATAATTGGTGAAACGATTACTGCCACTCATCTTTATCGTCGCAACCTGCGGCGCTCAGGCTGAAGGCGACGACTGGCTAACCAAGGCATCACAGGCTGTACGCACCAGTAATTACCGCGGCGTACTGGTGTATTTGCGTGCAGGCCAGGTGGATACCCTGCGTATCGTGCACCGCTACCAGGATGGCAACGAGCGCGAACGTCTGGTTTCCCTGAGCGGCGAACCACGCGAAATAATCCGTGATAACGGCGTTGTGACCTGCGTATTGCCGAATAGACAAGTTGTTCTGGTGGCCCGCCATTCGATCGGAAATATTTTTTCCAACGTGGCCGATCTGGTGGCCGATGGCCTGCAGGACAATTACGACGTGAGGGAGCTCGGCGATGAACGCCTTGCAGACCGCGCTTGTTGGGTCGTTGTGGTTGAGCCGAAAGACGAGTTCCGCTATGGCTATCGCCTGCTTATCGACAAGCAAACCAACTTGCCATTAAAACTGGAAGTGATGCGCGATACCCAGATTCTGGAACAGATGATGTTCACCAATATCGAATTCCCCGAGACCATCTCGGACGCATCACTGCAACCGACTTTTGATACCCGCTCGTTTCGCTGGATAAAACATCAGGCAGCCGAATCCAGCGCCACCGCCGGGCAGGCGGTTGAGTCAGAGTGGCGGGCTGGCAAACTGCCCGCCGGTTTCCGCATGGCCGAATCCGGCTGGCGCCGCGTGGGCGGGGGCGGCATGGCGCGCCAGTTGCTGTTTACCGACGGTATAGCCACAGTATCGGCGTTCATTGCCACAGTCAGCAGTAAGCCGTTTGTAGGCAGTACCACGATGGGTGCGGTGAATGCTTTCGGTCGTGAAGTGGGCAACAAACAGATCACCGTCGTAGGTGAGGTGCCAGAGGCCACGGTACGCTTTATAGCGGAGCACCTTGAGCAACGGCCTGTATCCGCGGCCGCCAAGCCTTGATAAAACGTCGGGGTGCGCTAGCAGCTTGCAGGTGCCAACCCGGCACCTTCGATATTCCAGATAACTAGAAGCAATAGCCTTACCGGCTTATTTCAGGAGAAATCATTGAGCCAGTATTCCCATCATGCGTTCAGACTCACCGGACTTGTTTTCGTAGCGAGCTTACTCGCGGCCTGTGGCAGCGAGCAACCCGCCCCGGTGAACGGTTTGCAGCTGCCGGATTTTACTGGTCTGGTTGAGCACGCCGGCCCGGCGGTGGTGAATATAAGCGCCATGCCTGCTGCAACCGCAAAGCGCCGGCCCCAGGCCGAGCAGGAACGTGGACAGGGCCCCGGCAATCAGTTTCCGGGCAGTCAGTTTGAAGACTTGTTCAAGCGTTTCTTTGATCAGGAGGAAAATCCGCTGCCTCCCCACGGGGCGCCGCGTGGCGCTATTCCCCGGCCTGCGCTGGGGTCAGGATTCATAATCTCAGACGACGGTTACATCCTCACCAACAATCATGTTGTGGGCGAGGAGGGCAAGATTATCGTCAAGCTCAGCGATAAGCGACAGCTGGTCGCCGAACTGGTGGGGGCCGATTCCTACAGTGACATCGCGCTGCTGAAAGTAGATGCCAATGACCTGCCCACGGTAAAAATCGGCGACGTGAACAAACTGAAAGTGGGCGCCTGGGTGGTGGCAATCGGCTCCCCGTTTGGTTTTGAAACTTCAGTAACCGCCGGCATTGTTTCCGCAAAACGCCGTAGCCTGGCGGGCGACCAGTATGTACCCTTTCTGCAAACCGATGTGGCCATCAACCCCGGCAACTCCGGTGGCCCGCTATTCAATCTGAACGGTGAAGTGGTAGGGGTGAATTCGCAAATTTATAGCCGTTCCGGGGGCTATCAGGGCGTCTCGTTCGCCATACCTATTGATGTGGCCATGGGGGTGGTCAAGCAACTGCGCGAAAACGGCCAGGTCCAGCGCGGCTGGCTGGGCGTACAGATTCAGGAAGTTAATCGCGAGCTGGCTGAATCCTTTGGCATGGAACGCCCCGAGGGCGCGCTGGTAGCGCAGGTTATTAAAGATAGCCCGGCCGAAAAGGCCGGCTTTGCAGCTGGCGATGTCATCGTGGAATTCGACGGCAAACCCGTAGGTTCGGCCGCAGGTCTGCCGCCATTGGTGGGGCTTACGCCGGTAGGCGAAACCGCAAAAGTAGTCGTGCTGCGAAACGGCAAGCGCAAGAATATCAATGTCGAAATCGGGCAACTGGATGACGATAAGCAGATAAACGCCCGCAAAAAGCCGAAAGTAGACAAGCTCGGCCTTACTCTAAGCAAGCTCGGCAAGGCGGAACGTGAAGAATTAAATATTAAAAGTGGTGTGCGAGTGGATCAGGTCAAACCTGGGCCGGCGCAGCGCGCGGGCGTGCGTGCCGGGGACATTATTGTCGCTGTCGGCAATCAGCCGGTGAATGATGCCAAGGCGCTGCGCAAGCATTTGCACGCTGCCAAAGGTCCGGTTGCCATGCTGCTCAGGCGTGACGGAAATCCGCTGTTTCTGGCGCTGGATCCCAACCCCTGAGCCCAAAACAATGCCGTCAGTTTAGCCTGCGGCGGTGAACGTGGCGTGCTTCATGCGTATACTGCGCGCTTTTGCGCAGCCAAAAGCTCGGTGTCATGCAATCACGCATTCGTAATTTTTCCATAATCGCGCATATCGATCACGGTAAATCGACGCTCGCCGACCGCTTCATCCAGCATTGCGAGGGCTTGAGCAACCGCGAGATGTCCGCGCAGGTGCTGGACTCGATGGACCTGGAGCGCGAGCGCGGCATTACCATAAAGGCGCAGGCGGTAACGCTGAATTACCACGCGCGTGACGGCGAAACCTACAAACTGAATTTTATCGACACGCCTGGCCACGTCGATTTTTCCTACGAAGTCTCGCGCTCGCTGGCCGCCTGCGAAGGCGCGCTGCTGGTGGTGGATGCCTCGCAAGGCGTGGAAGCGCAGAGCGTGGCCAATACCTATACCGCCATCGAGCAGAACCTGGAAGTGGTGCCGGTGCTTAACAAGGTAGACCTGGACAGCGCGGAGCCCGACCGTGTGGCGCAACAGATTGAAGATGTAATTGGGCTGGATACCACCGATCGGCTGCTGGTTTCCGCAAAAACTGGTCTTGGCATCGAAGACGCGCTCGAAGCCATAATCCGTCGCATCCCGGCGCCCGGAGGCGACGCAGACGCGCCATTACAGGCCTTGATCGTAGATTCCTGGTTCGACAATTACCTCGGTGTGGTTTCGCTGGTGCGCGTGGCTCACGGTCGCCTGGCGGCTGGCGACAAGATCCGGGTCATGGCCACGGGCAAGGACCACGTGCTCGACGAAGTCGGCATATTCAGCCCCAAAAAACTCAAACGCGATGCGCTGGAAGTGGGCGAAGTCGGTTATGTAATCGCCGGTATCAAGGAGATTGATGGCGCGCCCGTAGGCGACACACTCACTCACGCCCATCGGCCCTGCGAAAAACGTCTACCCGGTTTTCAGCAAATACGCCCGCGTGTATTCGCCGGACTTTTTCCAATAAGTGCCGACGATTTTGAGGATTTTCGCGACGCGCTCTCAAAGTTGCGGCTCAACGACTCCGCGCTGCAATACGAGCCGGAAACCTCAACCGCCCTGGGCTTTGGCTTTCGCTGTGGTTTTCTCGGCATGCTGCACTTGGAAATTGTGCAGGAGCGCCTGGAGCGCGAATACAATCTGGACCTGATTACCACGGCACCCACCGTGATTTATGAAGTGCTCACCACCGCCGGTGAAATCCTCGCCATCAGCAATCCAACATCCTTGCCCGAAGTCGGTCAGATTGAAGAGATTCGTGAGCCCATAATCCGCGCCAGCATCCTGACGCCGCAGGAGTTCGTCGGGCCGGTGCTGCAACTCTGCATGGAAAAACGCGGTGAGCAGAAAGACATGCAATACCTGGGCAGCAGTGTATCCATTATCTTTGAACTGCCGCTGGCCGAAGTAGTGCTGGATTTCTTTGATAAACTGAAATCCATCTCGCGCGGCTTCGCCTCTTTTGAATATGACTTCTGCCGATTCCAGGCCGCGAATCTGGTGCGTCTGGATGTACTGATCAATACCGACCGGGTGGATGCGCTGGCGCACATCGTGCACCGGGACAAGGCCCACTCACGCGGCAAGGCACTGGTGGAGCGGCTGCAGAAAATCGTATCCCGGCAGATGTTTGATGTCGCCATTCAGGCCAGTATCGGCACGCGTGTCGTCGCGCGCACCACCGTAAAAGCCCTGCGAAAAAATGTAACCGCAAAATGTTATGGCGGTGATGTATCGCGCAAGCGTAAATTGCTGGAAAAACAGAAAGCCGGTAAAAAACGCATGAAGAAACTGGGTTCTGTCGAGATACCGCAGGAAGCGTTCCTGGCGGTACTCAGCAGCGACACCCCCGATTAACAACACACCGGCAGGAAAAAAACATGGGTGATATTCATTTCGACTTTGAAGCCCTGCTGGTTATCGCCAGCGCGGTAACCGGCGTGTTCTGGGTGCTGGATAAACTCATCTGGGCGCCGCGCCGCGAAGCCGCCCGGCAAGAGGGCGATACGCAGGTGTCTGCCAACTGGGCGGTTGAATTTTCCCGTTCGTTTTTCCCGGTTATATTATTCGTGTTGCTGCTGCGCAGTTTTGTGGTGGAACCTTTTCGGATCCCTTCCAGTTCCATGGTGCCGACCCTGCTGGTGGGGGATTTCATCCTGGTGAATAAATTCGCCTACGGCTTCCGTCTGCCGGTGGTGCATACCAAAGTCATTCCAGTAGATGAGCCCGAGCGCGGCGATGTAATGGTCTTCCGTTGGCCGCCGGACCCAAGCAAGGATTTCATCAAGCGCGTGGTTGGTTTGCCAGGCGACGAAATCCTGTACCGCGACAAGCATCTCAGCATCAATGGCGAGCCCGTGCCGCTGGAGTCTCTGGGCGTTTATACCGCCGAGGGTGTGCCGGCATTCGAGGCAATATTTAAGTTCAGTGAAACCCTGGGTGAAAAGCAGCATCCCATCCTGATGGTGGGCGATCGTGAGTCGTTGAACTTGCGTGCAACCGTGCCGCCGGGCGAATATTTCGTTATGGGTGATAACCGCGACAACAGTCTCGACTCCCGGCGCTGGGGTTTTGTGCCCGAGCGTAATCTGGTCGGCAAGGCATTTCTGGTGTGGATGAGTGTGGACACCAGCGAATGGGATGTGCGTTTCGGCCGCCTGGGATCCTTGGTGAAATAATGAATACAAATAATCCGATGCCCCGGCGCCAATGGGGCATGACGATCTGGAGCTGGATGTATGTGCTGGGTACGCTCGGCCTGATCTTTCTGGTGCTCATCAAGAACGTTACGGTGTACACCAATAATTACGATATTCGCAACGCGCTCACCTGGGCGTCCAACCAGCCAGAGCTTTACAATGCGTCTGCCCATGAAATTCAGTCGCGCATACAGCGCCGCTTCGACAGTGGTTATGTGCGCAACATCAAAGGCCGCGACGTGAAGATCAAGCGGGTCAAGGAAGGCCGCCGCCTGCAGGTGAAGTACGAAGTACGCAAGCCACTTTTCTACAATGTGATTCTGCTCTTCGACTTCGATGAAACCGCGTTAATTCCGAAAAAGAATTGATCGAATCCGACCCGTCCAGGCTGGCGCGGCAACTGGGCCATGAATTCTCGAACCCGGCGCTGCTAGAACAGGCATTAACCCACCGTAGTGCGGGCGGCAAACATTATGAGCGTCTGGAATTTCTGGGCGACGCGGTACTCAGCCTGGTCATCGCCGCCGAGCTGCACCAGCGCTGTCCAAAAGCGCCGGAGGGGGATCTCTCGCGGTTACGCTCGTCACTGGTGCGCGAACGCACGCTGGCACAAATTGCCAGCGAGCGGGATATCGGCAACTATCTGAACATGGGCGCAGGCGAAACCCGCAGCGGCGGGTTTCGGCGCGAATCCATTTTGGCGGACGCGGTGGAGGCGCTCATTGGGGCGGCCTATCTGGATGCTGGCTTCGACGCCGCCCAGGGTTTCGTATTATCGCTTTACGCCAGCCGTCTGGACAATCTCCCCAGTGCAGATAGTCTGAAAGATCCCAAAACACGTTTACAGGAATGGCTACAGGCGCGCGGCCGGCCATTACCCGAATATCAGATACTGGAAATCACCGGCGAAGCGCACGAACAACACTTTACCGCCCGCTGCAGTTTGCAGGACAGTGCGCAGTTCTGCGTGGGCACCGGCGCGGGCCGGCGTCGTGCCGAACAGGCAGCCGCACGACAAATGCTGGATAAAATCGATGAATAACAACTCAATGAATGAATCTGAAAATCCCCTATCTGACAGCACCCGCGCGGGTCTGGTAGCAGTGGTGGGGCGCCCGAACGTGGGCAAATCTACGCTGGTTAACGCCATTGTTGGCGAAAAGGTCAGCATTGTTACGCCCAAGCCGCAAACCACACGGCATCGAATTATTGGTGTCTATACCCAAGGCTCCCTGCAGGTCGGCTTTGTCGATACCCCCGGCCTGCATGCGCATTCCGGCAAGGCCTTGAACAAAGTTCTGAATCAGACCGCGGCTGCCAGCCTGGCGGGGGTGGACGCCGTTGTCCTGGTGGTGGAAGCCGGGCAGTGGCGCGATGCAGATGAGCAGGTGCTCGAGCGTGTAAAGCGGGGCAATACGCCGGTTATTCTGGTGGCGAACAAGGTAGACCGCCTGCCCAACCCTTCCGCCGCCTTGCCGTTTATTCAGGACTGCGCCGAGCGGCACGACTTCGCCTTCATCCTGCCATGCTCCGCCAAAACTCGTGACAACCTGAAACCGCTGATCAGCGAACTCGAAAACCGTATTCCGCCCGGACCATTTCTGTTTCCAGAAGACGAATACACCGACCGCAACCTGCAGTTTCTGGTCACGGAAACCATCCGCGAAAAGCTGATGATGATCTTGCAGCAGGAATTGCCGTACTCCGTAACGGTGGCCATCGAAGCTTTCAGCGAAGACGAAAAACGCTTCAACATTCACGCGGTAATCTGGGTTGCGCGCGACAATCACAAGGCCATGGTCATAGGCCGGGGCGGCAGCCTCCTGAAGAAAGTCGGCACCAGTGCGCGCCAGGATCTTATCCGGCGTCTGGACAAGGCGGTGGATCTGCGCCTGTGGGTCAAGGTACGCGACGGCTGGAACGAGAATGAAGTCGCGGTGCGTGATCTGGGGCATTAATCCCAATCAGCAGTGGAAGAATTTAAAACCACAAAGGACACGAAGCAAGACACGCTTTGCCCTTCTTGATTATGTACGAAACTCAGCCGTGACCGAATCATTTTATATCGAGTCATTGCGAGCGCCCCGAAAATGTTTAATGGGCGCGCGGCAATCCAGGGTTTCTGAGATTGCCGCGTCGCTAACGCGACTCGCAATGACCCTGGCTGAGTTTGAGATATAATCAAGTTACCCTTTGTGTCCTGCGTGCCCTTTGTGGTTGTGTTTTTGATCGATAGCTCAGATGTTTGTTATTGGCATAGAACACCATGCGCGTAGAACTGGAACCCTGCATCATCCTGCATCGGCGCGCCTATCGCGATACCAGTCTGATTCTTGACGTGCTCAGCCGCGAGCATGGTCGCCTTGCGCTGGTGGCGCGTGGCGCACGCCGGCCCAAGGCGCGTTGGCGCGGCTTGCTGGAACCGTTGCGCTCGCTGCGTTTATCCTGGAGCGGACGCGGCGAGATGCAAACCCTGACCGCCGTTGAAACCGACGGTCCCGCGGGCGCGCCGGAAGGCGAAAGGCTCTACGCGGCGTTTTATGGCGCGGAACTGGTCTTGCGCCTGACCGCACGTCAGGACCCGCACCCCGGTATATTTGATTGCCTGCTGAAGCTGATAATTCAACTCCGCACCGGCGCCGATACCGCCCCCGAACTCAGGCGTTTTGAACGCGATCTGCTGGCCGAACTGGGTTATGGTCTGTCGTTGGACATAGAAACCGGCAGCGGCGAACCTGTGCGCGCAGACCAGGCCTATTATTACCACCCGGAACATGGACTACGGATTAGCGATGCGTGTTCCCAAGTCGCGGAAATAGCGATAGCGGGCGCCACACTGCTGGCCCTGGCGGCTGACAACCTGGCTACGCCGCAACAACACAGGCAAGCCAGGCACCTGCTGGCGGCGGCCTTACGCCCCCACCTGGGCGACAAACCCCTGCGCAGCGCGCAAACACTACGCGCCTTGCGACAATTAAAAGCCAGTTCAAC
Organism: Salinisphaeraceae bacterium; assembly: GCA_041688215.1. GTDB lineage: Bacteria > Pseudomonadota > Gammaproteobacteria > Nevskiales > Salinisphaeraceae > JBDNIO01. Next base: position 14,038 of record JBDNIO010000034.1, read on the forward strand.
GGAACAGCAATGAACGCGAAAAAACTTAAACTCGGCGTCAACATCGATCACGTGGCCACGCTGCGTCAGGCACGCGGCACCTCTTATCCGGACGTAATCGCTGCGGCCCATGCCGCGCTCGACGCGGGAGCGGACAGCATCACCGTGCACCTGCGCGAAGATCGGCGCCACATTCAGGACGCCGACGTGCAGGCCTTGCTGCAACAACCCAGTATGGCATTGAATCTGGAATTAGCGGTTACCCGCGAAATGATCGACATCGCCGAGCGCCTGCGCCCCCGCGACGCCTGCTTCGTGCCGGAGCGGCGCGAAGAGTTGACTACCGAAGGCGGGCTGGATGTGCTGGCGCAGCCCGAGCAAATACAACAAGCCTGCAAACGCCTGCAGGCCGCCGCGATTCAGGTTTCACTGTTCATCGACCCGGATATTCAGCAAATCGACGCCGCGGCGCAATGCGGCGCCCAGGCGATAGAAATCCATACCGGAACCTACGCCGATGCAGCCAATGCACAGGCGCGTGAGCGCGAACTCGAACGCATTATCCGCGCTGCTCAACATGCCGCCGGCCTGGGCTTAAAAGTACACGCTGGGCATGGGCTCCACACTGACAACGTCGCTGCAATCGCCGTAATAAAAGAAATCACCGAGCTCAATATCGGTCATGCACTAGTTGCCCGGGCGATTTTCATTGGCCTGGGCGAGGCGGTTCGGGAAATACACGAGCATATGCGCGCGGCCCGCCGCACAGAATCAATTTAAATTGATTCGCGATGCATGATTATCCCCGCGGCGATTAGCGACAGCAGCAGGGAGGCACCCAGAATAATCCAGGTCAAGCGCGAACTGGCGTGCTCAAGTCTCATGTACGCATATTACGGATGCGCTGCGCAGGAATAAATGCCTGGGGCCTTTATCGCGCACAACACTGGGTTGAATACGCGCCTGCTGTTAGAATTGCCCGTATGAAACACCCAACACTTGAAGCCTTTGTGGGCAACACGCCCCTGGTGCGCCTGCAGCGCCTGCCGGGCCAGTTCGGCAACACCAGCAACACCATCCTGGCCAAACTGGAAGGCGATAATCCGGCCGGCTCGGTTAAGGACCGGCCCGCCTACAGCATGATCAAATACGCCGCAGAGCGCGGTGAAATCAAGCCCGGCGATACCTTAATAGAGGCCACCAGCGGCAATACCGGCATTGCACTGGCGATGGTTGCCGCGATGCAGGGCTATAAAATGCGCCTGCTCATGCCCGAGAACATGAGCGAAGAACGGCGCGCGGCCATGCGTGCCTTCGGTGCCGAAATTGTATCGGTATCCGAGCAGGATGGCATGGAGGGCGCGCGCGATATGGCCGACGAAATGGGCCGCAAAGGCGAAGGCCTGGTATTGAATCAGTTCGCCAATCCGGACAACCCGCGCGCACATTATGAAACCACCGGCCCGGAGATCTGGCGCGACACCAAAGGCCAGGTCACGCATTTTGTGTCTTCCATGGGCACCACAGGCACCATCATGGGCGTGTCCCGATTCCTGAAAGAACAAAGTCAGGATATACAGATCATCGGCGTGCAGCCGGCAGGAGAATCAAAAATCCCCGGTATACGCCGCTGGCCCGAAGCCTACCTGCCCAAGATATTTGAACCCGAGCGTGTCGACCGCACGCTTGATGTGGAAGCCGACGATGCCGAACACATCATGCGCCGCCTCGCGGACGAGGAGGGAATTCTGGCCGGGCCTTCCTCTGGCGGGGCAGTGTGGTCGGCGTTGCAGCTCAGTCAGGAAGTGGAAAACGCGATAATCACCGTTATCATCTGCGACCGAGGCGATCGCTACCTGTCCACCGGCGTATTCGATTAATGCCAAGCCTAATGCCAGGTCTAATGCCAGGCTTAATGCTAGCCCAGCCGACGCAACACAGCCTCGCGTTTAGCCTGCATACCGTTGCCGATACCCAAAGCGGCAGTGCGCTCTATGGCCTGGACGACCTGGACGCCGCTGACGCCGCCCGCGCCATGCAGCAACTGCGGCTGCAACAAGGCGGGCAAACGCAGTTGTTACCGCACCTGCGCAAAATTCAGGGTATTGCCGTAGCCGGTTATCTGCATGGGCGTTTTTGCGTGCACAATCTGGACGCGAGCCAGGGCGAGACCAGTTTAATTGCTGACTTCTGCCGCCGGCTGGATGCTCCATCGAGCACTCTGTACGGCTACGAGATCCAGGACTCGATGGCCGTTCTGCACTGCCGCGGCCTGATTCAGCGCGCTACCGGCACCCGGAAAATTCCACTCGATCTGGCGGATGCGCTTACCGGTGCAGCCAGTGCACCGCCTCTGAATGAGCTGATGCAGCTACTGGGATTGCCAACGATTGATGCGGGCCTGACGCAGGCGCAAATCTGTGCGCTGCGCGCAGTGCAGATTTATCTTCTGGTTCTGCGTCAACAACACTTTAATGCAAGCCTGGATGCTGCCGGCCTGGCCAGCGCCGAGCAAGACATCCGCACGCAACTGGGCGCTAAAAGCGAGCCCCTGTGGCAGGAATTCCTGAGGAACTGGCCAGCATGGCCAGCACAGTGAGTCGGCGGCACAGACACCAACACAAACGTTCCAGCCCGCCTGCGGGTCCGTTCGAGCTGGAGGTTGATGATCTCGCCACCGATGCCCGCGGGGTAGGGCATCGTGAGGGCAAGGCCGTGTTCGTTGCCGATAGCCTGCCCGGCGAGAAAATTCTGTATAACCGCACCCGTCAACATCGCAACCATGATGAAGGCGTTTTGCAAAACATCGAACAGCCGTCTGAACAGCGGGTAACGCCACGCTGCGCGCATTTTGGCGTTTGCGGAGGCTGCGTGCTGCAGCACCTGGCGCCGCCGGGCCAGATTGAATTCAAGCAGGCGCAGTTGCTCAATACCCTGCAGCGTATTGGTAAGGTCAGGCCGGAGCAGGTTTTGCCGCCGCTTACCGGCGCCCTGTGGAACTATCGGCGGCGGGCCAGGCTGGCGGTTGAATATGTGCCTAAAAAAGGCGGGGTGCTGGTAGGATTCCGTGAACGTAATTCGCCTTATGTGGCGGCGTTGCGTGGCTGCGATGTGCTGGTCAGCGCAGTTGGCGATCGTCTTGTCGAATTACAGGCGCTGGTGCAAAGCCTGAGTATTCGTGACCGAGTTCCGCAAATTGAAGTCGCCGCTGGTAATAACGTGGTGGCCTTGGTATTGCGCGTACTTAGTTCGCCGAGTGCAGAGGATCGGGCCAGACTCGTCTGGTTTTCGCAAGACACCGGACTGTGGTTTTATCTGCAGCTGGGCGGTTTGGGTAGCATTACCCCGCTACTGCCAGATACCCCGAGCCTGTATTATGAATTGCCCGGACATGATGTGCGGATAACATTTGAACCCAATGACTTTGTGCAAATCCATGGCGAAATCAATGTCAAAATGGTAGATCAGGCCCTCGCTTTACTGGCGCCGGCCAAAGACGATCATGTGCTGGAACTGTTTTCCGGCATTGGCAATTTCACCCTGCCGCTGGCCCGTTTGGCGCATAGCGTTGTAAGTGTCGAGGGCGAGCAGGATATGGTTGCGCGGGCCCGGCAAAATGCAATCAATAACGGCATTGAGAATGTCACGGCCCTGAAGGGAGATCTGTTCTCCAAGGAAACCCAACCAGAGTGGGCGGATCGCAATTTCAACAAGGTTTTACTGGACCCGCCGCGGTCAGGTGCGCGCGCAGTTATTCCCGCGATTGCCGGTAAAAGGCCCGAGAAAATACTGTACTGCTCCTGCCATCCCGCAACCCTGGCGCGGGACGCGGCAAGCCTGGTGCATGAGCATGGCTACACCCTGACCCGAGCCGGTGTAATGGACATGTTTCCGCACACTGCGCATGTCGAGGCCATGGCCCTGTTTGAGCGCACATGAAGACAGCCCACATAAAAATCAGCCTCGCACGCCAGGTCCTGGATTTATTCGAGGGCGCTACGCTGATGCAAACCTACCCCGTATCTACCGCCCGCAACGGCGCCGGTGAACAGGAGGGCAGTTTTTGCACGCCACGCGGCCGGCATCGCATACGCGTCAAAATCGGCGCCGGTGCCGCCCCGGGCACGGTGTTTATCGGGCGCCGGCCTACGGGTGAAATCTACAGCCCGGAACTTGCGGCCAGCAGTACCCGCACGGACTGGATACTCACGCGTATCCTGTGGCTGTGCGGAGAAGAGCCCGGGCTTAACCGACTGGGCAGGGTCGATACCATGCGCCGCTACATATATATTCATGGCGCACCGGATTCGGTAGAACTGGGAAAACCCGACTCGATTGGCTGCATCCGCATGCGTAACCGCGATATTATCGCGCTCTTTGACGCAGTTAGTGTCGGTGCCCGGGTTCTTATTGAGGAACAGTCAGCATGAGCAGCCTTGGCCCGTTGATGATCGATGTCGAGGGCATTGGCCTGACACAGCAAGATCGCGATGTGCTGGGCCATCCCGCGACAGGCGGAGTAATATTATTCACCCGTAACTTCAAAAATAAATCGCAACTGACAGAATTAACAGCAGAAATTAGATCACTCCGTAGCGAGCTATTGATTGCGGTGGACTACGAAGGCGGGCGCGTACAGCGCTTTCGTGAAGAATTTACCGTGTTGCCCGCAATGTGTAGCCTGGGCTTGCAGTACGACCGCGCACCCGAAGTTGCCTGTGAGATGGCAAGCAATATCGGCTGGTTGATCGCCATGGAACTGGGCCGCATCGGCATAGACTTGCCGCTGACGCCTGTGGTTGACCTGGCGTATGACTGCTCTGCGGTTATAGGCGACCGGGCGTTTCATCGCGACCCGGATGTAATAGTGCAACTGGCTGGGGCACAGCAGTCCGGGCTGGCGCAGGCCGGCATGGTGGCTACCGCCAAGCACTTTCCCGGGCATGGCGCGGTAACTGAGGATTCGCATGCCGAATTGCCGGTAGATGAGCGCGCATGGAATGAGCTGGCAGCCGACATCGCACCCTATCGGGGCTTGATAGCAAAAGGCCTGGCCTCTGTCATGATGGCGCATATCCGCTATCCGGCGGTCGATGCGCAGGTGGCGAGCCTTTCCCGGCACTGGATTGAGACCCTGCTACGGCAGGACCTGGGATTCACCGGTGCCGTGTTCTGTGATGATTTAAGCATGGGCGGCGCGGCGATCGTGGGCAGTTACCGCGAACGCGCGGCGCTGGCCCTGGCCGCCGGTTGCGATATCCTGCCAGTCTGCAATAATCGCGCCGCCGTTATGGAACTCCTGCAAAACCTGCACTTGCCGAACGACCCCGCTGCAGCCCAGCGGCGTACCGCGCTGCGCCGCAAGGACATGGGCAAGCCAGACGCCGAGCGTTTGCAGCGCACGCATGAGCAGATCGCGCAACTTTTTAACATCCTCAAGACGGCGGCGGGCTAATGCAGGAATTTTTTGCGCAAGCGGTCGATCAAATTCAGGCGCTGCGCGAGCAGTGGGGCGTCTTTTTCGAACTGTTTCTTGTTGTAGTGGGTGTGGTGTCCTTCAACCTGTTATTGCGGCTGGTGCTCAATCGTCTGGAAAAGCGTGTCGTCGCGAGTGAAAACGTCTGGGATGACGCCATATACAACAGCGTGAGCAAACCCGGACGTGCGCTGGCCTGGATAATCGGCCTGAGCATTGCCGTACAAGTTGCTGATCCGCCAACCGAAACGTTGCTTTATGAATTCATTGACCCGGTCCGCACTCTGGCCCTGATTGCGGTATTCGCCTGGTTCTTGCTGCGCGTAGTCAATGAGGTCAAAAAGAATATTCTGATCCGCGCCCGCCGCCGGGGCGAGGCAATCGATGACACCCTGGTGGATGCACTCGGCAAGTTGCTGCGTGCCTCGGTAGTGATTACTGCGGTTCTGATTGCACTTGAAAGCTTGGGCGTTTCGATATCCGGCGTGCTGGCGTTTGGCGGCGTGGGCGGTATTGCAGTGGGTTTTGCTGCCAAGGATCTGCTCGCGAACCTGTTTGGCGGCGTTACAATTTACCTGAACCGGCCGTTTTCTGTGGGGGACTGGATTCGGTCCCCGGATAAGGATATCGAAGGCGTAGTGGAAAAAATCGGTTGGCGCTTTGTGAGCCTCAGGCGTTTCGACAAGCGCGCGCTCTACGTTCCCAATGCCACGTTTACCACCGTATCGGTAGAAAATCCCTCGCGCATGACCCACCGGCGTATTTCCGAAACCATCGGGTTGCGGTATGACGATGTGGCGGTAGTACCGGCAATCGTGGCCGATATTTACGCGGCGCTTTCAGAGGATGAAAGCATCGACAACAACGAGGTTATCCTCGTCTATTTCAATACTTTCGGGCCGTATAGCCTGGACATTATGCTCTACTGCTATACCGTAACCACGCAGTGGGATAAGTATCTTGGGGTTAAACAACAAGTGCTGTTGCGCTGCCACGACATTATCGACGCGCATGGGGCGCAGGTGGCGTTCCCAACCAGTAATGTGCGCTTGACCGAAGGCCTGGAAGAATTAGACAAAGAAGGTCTGGAAAATCAAAGCCTGAAAAATGAAAACGAGGCAGGACGTGGAACTGATGTCTGACGAAGAAATGAACCGTGTAATGGAGCAACGCCGCGAGGACGCCATACAACAGTTCGAGCAGGCGGATTGCCTGTTTACCCAGGCCGAAATCGACTCCATGTACGACCGCATGGCAACAGAAATCAGCGCCGAGATCGCCGCGCTGGGCCCGGTTATCCTGTGCGTCATGATCGGCGGTTTTGTGCCCGCGGCGGAAATCCTCAAACGTCTGGAATTCCCGTTTGAATTCGATTACCTGCATGCCACACGCTACCGCGGGAAAACCGTTGGCGGTGAGCTGGTATGGAAGGTCAGCCCCGGCCTGCCATTGCAGGACCGCAACGTACTGGTAATCGACGATATTCTCGACGAAGGCCACACTCTGCAAGCCATTCTCGATGCCGTGGCCGGCCAGCAAGCCGAATCGGTACGTACCGCCATTCTGCTGCAAAAAGACCATAACCGGCGTGATCCGGCCATGAAGCCTGACTTTCTCGGCGCCATGGTGGAAGATCGCTACGTGTTCGGCGCAGGCATGGACTACAAGGGCTATTTCCGGCAATTGCCTGCGGTGTACGCGCTTAAATCCTGATGCCGGCCCCGATTGCCCCAATAGGAATAATAGGCGGCACCGCGCTGGCCGAACTGGCCGCGCTGGAAAACGCCCGGGAAATCCCGGCTAACACCCCCTATGGTGCGCCGTCTGGCCCGTTACTGACTGGCAAGCTGGCAGGTCGCGATATTGGTTTTCTTATGCGCCACGGGCCCGGGCACCATTTGCCACCGCATAAAATCAACTACCGGGCGAATATCCGCGCGCTGGCAGACGCAGGTGTGGAACAAATCATTGCCATCGCCGCAGTCGGCGGTATTGGCGAGGCCATGTCCGCCGGCCGGCTGGTTATTCCGCATCAGATTATCGACTATAGCTGGGGCCGCGAGCACAGCTTCAGCGACGGTGAGTCCGAGCTGCTGCACATCGACTTCACCGAACCCTACGATGCAAAACTACGCGCCAGTCTGATTCGCGGCGCACAGGCGCAGGATTTGAACCCGGCTGATCAGGCGGTGCACGCTGTAACCCAGGGGCCGCGTCTGGAAACTGCCGCGGAAGTTGAGCGCCTGGCGCGCGACGGCTGCGACATCATAGGCATGACCGGTATGCCCGAAGCCGCACTGGCGCGCGAAGCCGGCATGGCCTATGCCTGTTGCGCGGTGGTGGTTAATGCGGCGGCCGGGCGGGGCGAGGGCGCGATCCATGCCGAAATCGAACGCACCATAGAACAGGGCATGCGTGACATAAGCCGTGTGCTTATGGTGGCTCTTGCAAACCTGAAACCCGCCTGAGCCTGTGCAAGGCGGCGATATCAAGCCGCAGTCACTATCAGCTCGAGAAAAACGTCTCGGGAGAAATCTTAGTTTAAATAACTGTTCACGTTAAATAATTGGGGAGATCAAATGCATTACCGGACACTCGCGTTGGCTACAGCACTGGCAACCGCAGGATTGTGGTCAGGCACTACACTAGGGCCGTTTGGCGTAGCTCGCCAGGTGTTTATCCAGGGCGGCCCGCCGTGGTGTATGCCGCTGGCGCGCAGGGTTTGCATGAAGTCCCGCATATTTAGCCTGGCTTTGATGTTGTCTTTCGAGTACAGCTCGCCACGCGGGTTCAGGGCAAAGGCATTTTTGCTCAGCACCAGTCTGCCAGCGGAATATCGCCGGTTATGACAAGGTCTTCTGCACTGATTCGTCGCATGATTTCGTCATCAGCCACATCGAATCCGGCAGGGACTTGCAGAAATGCGATATTGGGCGCGGTGGGTATCTTTACAGGGTGATTGGCGACCAGAGTCAGTTGTATGCCGGTGCGCCTGGCGGCACGAAATAGTATGTCCTTGACCACGCCGGGGCAGGCATCCGCATCTACCCAGATATTCACAGGCCGGTAGCCTGGAGCGGAGTCCGGTATCGGCGTCGGTTGCGCCCGGAGTTAATCGCTGTTTTCTTCGCCGGGCGCGCTCATGCCCATGATGTGATAACCGGCATCCACGTAGAGAACATCGCCGGTTATGCCGGAGGCCAGGTCGGAGCACAGAAAGGCGGCGGCGTTGCCGACTTCTTCCGTACTCACGTTTTTCTTCAGCGGCGCCGCCTGTGCCGCGTGGCTGAGCATGCTGCGAAAGCCTTTAATACCGGCCGCGGCCAGGGTTTTGATCGGCCCTGCGGAGATAGCGTTTACGCGTATGCCCTGGGCGCCAAGATCAGCCGCAATAAAACGCATATGCGCTTCCAGGCTGGCTTTAGCCGGGCCCATGATGTTGTAGCCGGGCAGGGCGCGTACAGCGCCGAGATAAGTGAGTGTCAGCAGGGCAGCATCACGGCCTTGCATCATCGGCCGTGCAGCTTTGGCCAAGGCTGCGAAACTGTAGGCGCTGATGTCGTGGGAAATGCTGGCGGCTTCGCGCGTAACGCTGTCCAGATAACTGCCCGCCAGGGCTTCGCGCGGGGCGAAGCCTATGGCGTGCACGAGAATATCCAAGCCGTCCCAGTGTTTGCCCAGTGCGTCGAATACGGCGTCGATCTGCGCGTCTTCAGCTACGTCACAGGGAAATACCCGGTCCGAGCCGAATTTGGCTGCCATTTTTTCAACCCGGGGTTTGAGTTTTTCGCCCTGATAGGTAAACGCAAGTTCTGCGCCTTCGCGGTGCATGGCCCGGGCAATGCCGTGCGCTATGGAGCGCTCACTTGCCAGCCCGGTTATCAGTGCCTTTTTGCCGTCCAGAAATCCCATAGCCGTCCTCGCATATTTGGGTAGTTAGCCTGTTGTATCCAGTCGTATCTTCAAGCGCTGCCCGGGCCGGATCAGGCCTTTACTGCCCAGGCTGTTCCAGTTTCTCAGTTGCGTAACCGGCACCTGATAGCGTGTTGCGATAGACCACAACGAGTCGCCCTCGCGCACCTAATAATAAACGGTCTGGGGCCCGGTGCTGTCTACCACCAGGCGTTGGCTGGGTTGCAGCACGGCTTTGGCCGAAAGCTTATTCAGGCGTCGTATCTGCTCTATGCTGGTATCAAAGCGTTGGGCGATGGTCCACAGGGAGTCGCCGGAACGCACTTTATAATACGTGGTTGTGGGTTTGGGTGTTTGCGCGCCAATAATTTTCAGCGTTTGCCCGGGCTGTATCGCGCTGCGGGCAGACAAGTTATTCCACTGGCGTAACTGCGCTACCGATACCCCGTTTTTATTGGCAATGCCCCAGAGTGAATCACCGGCTGCAACGCGATAGCTGCGGCTGGATTTGCTGGATGCGACTGCGCGGGGTTCTGCCGGCGGTGTGGGCAGTTTTGGAATCCAGATTTTCTGGCCTGCACGCAGGTTGTCGTTTTCCAGTGCATTGGTTTGCCGCAGATCCGCCAGGCTTACTGCGAACTCTTCGGCTATGGTGGACAGGCTCTCTGGCGCTTTAACTTCATGGCGCACCCATTGCAGCCGGCCCTTGTCCGCAACCTGGGCAAGGGCCGTCTGAAACTGGTCTGCGCGGTTTGCGGGTACCAGCAATACATGCGGGCCGCCGGGTTGGGTGATGTTGCCGCGCAGGGCCGGGTTAAGCCTGCGCAGTTGTTGCATGTTTACGCCCATCATGTCCGCAGCGGTTGCAAGCGAGGTGCGGGCGGGTAATTCCACGGCAACAAAAGCCGGGGTGTCTGGCGTACGTGGCCAGGTAATACCGAAGCGTTCCGGGGCCGCAAGCAACTGGCTGAACGCCAATAGCTTGGGAATGTAGCGCTCGGTTTCAGTCGGCAAGTCCAGATGCCAGTAATCCTGCGGCTTGCCCTGCGCGGCGGCCGCGGCAATGGCGCGGTCTACCGTGCCTTCGCCTGAATTATAGGCAGCCAAAGCCAGTAACCAGTCATCAAAGCGGCCATGTAGCCAACCTAGATAATCAAGCGCGGCTCGGGTGGATAACAGCACATCCCTCCGGCCTTCATACCATTCGTTGTTGTTGAGCCCGAAGCGTTTTGCCGTAATCGGCATGAACTGCCACAGGCCGCTGGCACGCTTGCCGCCACCGGCAAAGGGGTCGTAGGAACTTTCTACCAGCGGCAGCAATGCCAGTTCCATGGGCATGTTGCGGGCTTCCACGTTATCCACAATGTGTCGCAGATAAGGCTGGGCCCGGGTTGCGCTGTCGGTTATGTGGCGTTGCTGTCCGGCAAAAAACTGCACCATGCCACGCACGGCCAGTTCGTCTTCGTGGCCGCCTAGCTGCAGGCCGTTGCCGATGCGTTTCCACAGATCTGTAGTAACCAAGGGTGGCAGGGTTGGTTGCGCTGCCTGCGTGGGTGTGCGGGAAGGGTCGCTCGGTTGTCCACGCTTAAAGAATCCGTCAGATTGTGTGGCACAACCTGCCGTCATGAGACTTACCAGAAAATAAACACAGGGCTTATTTGTGGTTTTCAGGATGCCCTTAAAAAGCATCCTTCCATGCACGAATTGTGGCGAAAACCGTATCGGGGTCTGTTTGTTGCGTGCCTGCGCGCTCGGATGCAGCCGACATTACACTCTGCTGGTCCCAGCGCAGGAAAGGATTAAATCCGCGTTCGTCTTTCAGCATGGACGGCAGGCTGGGTAAGTCCTGCGCTCGCCAGGTTTGTACTTTTTCCACGCGTTCTGCCAAGGCTGCGTTGTCGGGCTCTACGGCCTGCGCAAATGCCAGGTTTTTTTCGGTGTATTCATGGCCGCAATAGATTAACGTGGCAGCCGGTAACGCCCGCAGTTTTTCCAGGGATTTCCGCATCTGGGCCGCGGTTCCCTCGAATAGTTTTCCGCAGCCGCCAGAGAACAAGGTATCGCCCGAGAACAACATTCCGCCCCCATGAAAGGCGATGTGCCCGGCGGTATGGCCGGGGACTTCAATGATGTCCAGGGTCAAACCCAGCCAATCCAGATCCACCTGGTCATCCTGCGCCAGGCGCGCGCTCAGTGTGTCAATGGGGTGTTGTTCGCCCGCCGGCCCGTAAACCGGAACATCGGCGTGTTGTAACAATTTTTTCACGCCTCCGGTATGGTCGGGATGATGATGGGTAATCAGAATGGCACCGAGTTCTAGCTGGTGCTGCTCCAGGTGCGCAAGTACCGGTTCAGCCTGTCCCGGATCGACCACGGCAACGCGCGCATCATTGTCGTGCTTGATGACCCAGATATAATTGTCGCTGAAGGCGGATAACGCGGTGACTTTAATCATAGCGGCGAATGCTGCCAAGCAGTGAAGGTAAAATCAATTTATATATTCAAATCCGTGGCGGCAGACTAGATGGAACACTGGCTGGAAAGCCCGCGCGGGCGGTTGCTGTTGCTGCGGGAACGCATGCAAATGCGCAAGGTGTTGCCGCAGCTGTTTGGCTACAGGCTACTGCAGATTGGCGCCTGGGATTTTGACGACGATGTATTGTCCGCCAGCGCTACCTTGTGCCAGTGGGTCTTCGCGCAAGAGAGTCAGGCGGTGGATCAGGCTGATTGCGCGTCCCAGCCGGATGTGGTTTTCGACGGCGAATCCCTGCCCGTAAGCAGCCGCTGCGTGGATGCGGTTATCCTGCCGCACAGCCTTGAAACAGGCGCATCTCCCCATCGCCTGCTGCGCGAGGTAGATCGCGTCCTGTGCGATCATGGTCAGCTTGTTATTCTGGGTTTTAATCCCTATTCGCCGTGGGCGCTGCGTCAGCGTTTCGGGCAATGGTTCAAGCGCATGCCGCGTACGCGGCGCTATTATTCCCTGGGCAGGGTATGCGACTGGCTGGATTTGCTTGACTACGAATTGCTGTCTGCCAGTCGGTTTGGCGTGGGCTTTCCCTACCTGCCGGCCGAGGGTATAGACATCGCCAATGCCGGATTATGGCGTCTGCCGGGCGCCGGCGCGCAAGCTTACGCAGTGGTTGCGCGCAAACGCGTTATGGCTATGACACAGCAACGTAAACAGCAGCGCCGCACCAGCCTGGCTGCAAGCGGCATCCCGGAACCCAGCGCCCGCCAGAACCTGAGCCAAGGTCAGGGCCAGGGCCAGAACCAGAACAGTAGAGAGGCCGCTTGAAAAAAGTAATTGTTTATACCGACGGCGCGTGCCGCGGCAATCCCGGGCCGGGCGGCTGGGGCGCCTTGCTTGAATACAACGGCAAACGTCGCGAGCTGTGTGGTGGCGAGCGCGAAACCACAAATAACCGCATGGAACTTATGGCTGCCATCCAGGTGCTGAACAGCCTGAAAGAAGCCTGCGAAGTTGTCCTGTATACCGACTCCAATTACGTTCGCAACGGCATTACCCAGTGGCTGGCCAACTGGAAACGCAATGGCTGGCGTACCGCGGCCAAAAAACCGGTTAAAAATGCAGAGCTGTGGCAACAACTGGAGGCCGCGTGCGCGCGTCACGAGATCGAGTGGCACTGGGTCAAGGGCCATAGCGGCGACCCCGGCAACGAAGCGGCAGATGCGCTGGCGAACCGGGGGATAGATGAATTAGGGCACAGGGCACAGGGTACAGGGCACAGGGCACAGGTAAGAAAAAAAGCCAACTGCTCTGTTCCCTGTACCCTGTTCCCTGTACCCTAGAATCCATGCGCCAAATCGTCCTCGATACTGAAACCACCGGCCTTGAGACTGAAGCCGGTCATCGCATTATTGAAATCGGCTGCGTGGAGCTGGTTAACCGCCGCCTGACGCGTAACGACCTGCATCTGTACATCAACCCAGAGCGCGACATAGACGCAGGCGCGCAGTCGGTGCATGGCATAACGCTGGAATCACTGGCGGATAAACCCCGCTTTGCGGATATCGCGGATGACCTGCTCGAATATCTGACCGGCGCCGAGCTTATTATCCATAACGCAGCGTTTGATCTGGGCTTTCTGAATTGCGAATTCCGCCTGCTTAACAGCGCCGCAGAAACCGTGGAGTCGCGTTGCGCGATTATCGACACGCTGGTGCAAGCACGCTTAAAGCATCCCGGCCAGCGCAACAGTCTGGACGCGCTGTGCAAACGTTACAACATCGACAATTTCCAGCGGGAACTGCACGGCGCGCTGCTGGATGCGCAATTGCTGGCCGAAGTTTATCTGGGCATGACTGGCGGCCAGGGCACGATCGAATTATCCGCCGCCAGCGATGATGAAAACGCTGCCGCCGCCGTGGGCCTGGAAAAACGCCTGCGTGAGTTGGGCGCCCGCCCCAGGGTGCTTGCAGCCACCGATGAAGAGACCCAGGCACACGCTGCTTATTTACAACGCCTGCAGGAAAGCAGCGAAGGCCAGTGCCTCTGGTCCGCGTTGGAAGCTGCTAGTGTAGTGCGTCATTCTGTTTGAAGCTTATACAACCGCATGATTAAAATGAGAAATTCGTCATTGCGAGGAAGCCCCGCTTAGCGGGGCTGACGCGGCAATCCAGTGGCGAGCCGTATAACTCGCAACGACTCCGGCACTAGATTGCCGCGCTTCGCTCGCAATGA
>JBDNIO010000035.1:0-4936 GCA_041688215.1 Salinisphaeraceae bacterium
ATGCAATCAGTGATAATGAAGCCGCTAAACGTCTACAAAACGCCAGACACTCACTCTTTGAATCTATCTTCGAACGGATGAAAGCCAGCTGACTCTTTTCGCTAACCTTCAGACTCATTTTGGGATTGGAATATGCTCCCTTTACGCGCGATGAGATAATCGCCGCGGTTGAGGCCCACACTTCCAAAGAACAAAAGCAAACCGCCTGAGCAGGCGTTTATATAAGCTTATTAAAGAGAGAGCTGTTTCCATGGCGCATATCCTAGTAGTAGATGATTCCCCCACCGACGCGCACGCAATGAAAACCGCCCTGGATACTGCGGGTTATCAGGTCACCCTGGCCACCGATGCCAACGCCGGCCTGGAGATGGCAAAACAGTTGCAGCCCGACCTGATTCTGATGGACGTGGTATTTCAGGGTATGAGCGGCTTCCAGGGCACGCGCAAACTGGCGCGTGACCCCGAAACCGCGGCTATTCCGGTGGTTATCATCAGCAGCAAGGATCAGGAATCCGATCGCGTCTGGGGCCTGCGCCAGGGCGCCACCGAGTATCTGGTAAAACCTGTGCAACCGCAGATATTGCTAAGCACTGTGAAGCAACTGCTGGCACAGCCGGGTGCCTCCGCGTGACAGCCGCGCCTGCCTTACAGTCCCTTTGGGATAAACCCTTCGAGCTGCTGCTCGCGCTGGAAGCGCGACTGCGCGCCAGCGGCGAGGAGCGCACTACAGGCAGCGCACAAAAAGAATGGACGGGCCTGGGATTTGTGTTGAACGACACCCAGTACCTTGCGCCACAAACCGATATAAGCGAAGTGCTGGAGGTGCCGGAACTCACCCGTGTGCCGCGCGCCCGACCCTGGTTAATGGGTGTAGCTAACGTACGCGGCGATTTATTGCCGGTAATCGACCTGGGGCGGTTAACCGGTGCTGAGCAAACCCACATCACCGACAATAGCCGGGTTGTGGTGTTAAATGACGAACATATACCGGCCGGTTTTCTGGTTGATGATGTCGGCGGGTTCAAGAGTTTTGCAGTGGCTGACCAGCGGCATGAGTTGCTGGCGCAGGAACCCATGAATGACCTGACCCAGCAGTTTCTGTTGGGCGCGTTTGTACGTGATGGCAATACCTGGCGGGTGTTTTCATTACAGAAGCTTGTCGCTGATCCTGTATTCCGTGATGCCGGAATCTGACAGCAGGCGAGCGCGCACTATACCTAAAGGAGTTTATGTGGGAGCGATAAGGGAAATCTTCAGTGGGGAGCGTGGGAAATTCCTGCTCCTGGGGTTGTTGGCGGTCGCAGGCTTGTGTCTGGCCGCCCTGTTTGCGGTGCATCCAGGCCTGTTGCCTGCGGCAGCTGGTTTGCCAGCATCGGTCAACTATGTGCTGGCCCTGCTGGCCCTGCTCGGCCTGTTTGGCCTAGCTGCAGGCGCGCTCGGAGTGGTTGCGATTGCCGATGCCGGCGGTTCCGCCGCGACGCAAAAAACCGCCAGCGCACCGGTGGCTGATCAGGAAGCGATCATGCGTCTGCTGGATGACATCAGTGCGCTGGCGGAGGGCGATCTGACCATCGACCCGGTGGTAACCGAAGATATTACCGGCACCATCGCCGATTCCATTGGTTATACCGTAGGCGCGTTGCGGGAACTGGTATCCACCATCAACAGCACGGCTGAGCAGGTAGTGGACGCGTCGGAGGACTCGCTGGCGACCGCGAAAAACCTGACCCAGGCCAGCCAGACCCAGACTAAGCAAATCCTGTCTGCCACCGAAGCGATTCAAAAAGTCGTGTTGTCCATCCAGTCCGTTTCGCGTGATGCGCGCCGCGCCAGCGAAGTTACGCAGCGTTCCGTGCAAGTGGCCAACAAGGGCAACGACGCCGTGCGCCGTAATATCGAGGGCATGGGTTCCATCCGTGAGCAGATTCAGGAGACCTCCAAGCGCATCAAGCGTCTAGGCGAATCCTCACAGGAAATTGGCGATATTGTTGAACTGATCAATGACATTGCCGAGCAAACCAATACGCTGGCACTGAATGCTTCAATCCAGGCGGCCATGGCTGGCGATGCGGGCCGCGGTTTTGCCGTGGTGGCAGACGAAGTGCAGCGCCTGGCAGAACGCTCTGCCGGCGCTACGCGCCAGATTGAAGCCCTGGTGCGCACCATTCAGGCCGATACCAACGAAGCCGTCATCTCCATGGAAAAATCCACCAGTGGTGTGGTCAGCGGCGCCCGGCTGGCGGAAAACGCCGGCGGCGCGCTGGAAGAAATCGAAACCGTGTCGCAGCAAATGTCGGAACTGATTAACGGCATGACCGCGCAAACCGAACGCCAGACCCAGGACGCAAGCCACATTTCCGAAACCATGGGTTCGATCCGCGAAATTACCGAACAGACTGCCGCGGGCACCCAGGCCACCGGCCGCGCGATTGCGCGTATGGCGGAACTCGGCGTACAACTGCGCGCCTCGGTAAGTGGCTTTACCTTGCCGGCCAAAACGGACTAACCGGCTCAAGTGATGGCGCATAATCCGAATGCATCCACCCAGGGCCTGTTTTGGGTAAAACAGGAACTTGCCACCAGCCTGCAGCGGGTGCGCGATTTTGTGGAAGCCTATCTGGAAACGCCGGCCAACTCGCTGCCGCTGCAGCGCGCGCTGGTAGAACTGCAGCAGATACGCGGCACGCTGCGCATGGTGCAATGCGAGGGCGCGGCCTTACTGGCGCAGGAGATGAAGGCTGCGGTTCAGGACTTGCTGGGCGAACTCGAAAGCGCGCCGGAAAAAGCCTTTGAGTCGCTACTGGGTTCAACGCTGCAGCTATCGGATTATCTGGATCTGGTGCTGGCAGGGGAATCAGACAACGCCCTCATATTTTTGCCGATAATCAACGAGCTCCGGGTTTCTCGCGGCGCAGGGGTGGCCAGTGAGTCGGCGTTGTTTGTCAGTTATGCGGGGCTGCATGGCCGTATGCCGCCCGAGCCAGATTTGTCCGGGCGTGACCCAGACGGTGGTCAGGCCGTTGCCAAGCAACGCATCAGCGGTTTTCAGGTCGCGTTGTTGCGGGTGCTTAAAGATCAGGACACCGAAGCCGCATTGCAGCGCCTGGCCAGCATCGCCCAGGAAATGGCCCAGGCCACCAGTAACGTGCGCGGTGCGCGTTTGTTTGTGGCGATGGAGGCGCTGGTCTCGGCGCTGATTGATGCCAGTGTAGAGCTGGAACTCGAGATTAAACGGCTGCTTGGGCGGGTAGGTCAGCACATCAAGAACGCGGCCGAGTCTGGCGATGCGATCCTGAAGGAAGTGCCCGACGCCTTGCTCTATGGCCTGGTTTATTTCGCCGGGCGGGTGCCCAGTGAAAATCCGAAAATTGTGGACCTGCGCGCAGATTACAACCTGGATGAACTGCTGCCCGAACGCGACAAGCTCGAGAGCCTGCGCGCCCATCTGCGGGAGCCAAATACCAGCCTGGTGAATAAACTTTCGGCGGAAATCCGGGATGACATCGGCAAAGTAAAAGACAGCATTGATCTGGTCATTCGCGCCGGCGACAAGGCGGCGGTAAGCCTGGAAGATACCGCGGATATTACCGCGGGCATCGCCGATACACTGGGCATGCTCGGCCTGGATATGCTCAAACGCGTCGTCGCTAATCAGGCCCAGGCGATTCTGACCCTGGCACAGTCCGGCGAGCGTGACCAGGACGCCTGGATGGAAGTTGCGCTGGCCCTGTTGCGGGTGGAGCAAAGTCTGGATTCGGCATTATTCCGGCATCTGCATAGTCCCGGTAGCGTTGCGCAAGCCGAGGAATCGGAAATCGAGCCGTGTCAGGATATCGACGCCGGCACAACGGCCATCTATCGCGAAGCCTTGATTCATATTTCCCGGGTTAAAACACTGGTGCCCGACTACATTGCGCAAGGTGAAGTGGGCCTGCTGCGTGAGGCCGCGCACTTACTGCACGAGGTTGAGGCAGGCCTGCAGATCGTTGACCAGAACGAGGGCGTTGAGGTGCTTTCGCGCCTGCGTGCTTTCGTCAATAGCAGTGGCATGGTCCAGGCGCGCAGCAAAAACCGCAGCGTAACGCTGTTGGCCGACGCTATTGCCAGTGTTGAATATTATCTGGAAGGTTTGGTATCGGCGCAGGCGGGCGCAGACACGGGTGTGGCCCACGCCAGGTTCTATGTTGACCAGTTGGCAGACAACCACCAGCAATCCGAGCCGCTGGACGCCCCGGTGCTGGAAGATTCAGCATCGCCGGATGAGGCGGTCACGCCCGAGCTGGCACCGGACGATGCAATAGATCCGGAAATTCGTGAAATCTTTCTGGAAGAAGCGCAGGAAGTGCTTGGCGTATTGCAGCGTGATGTTCCGGCGTGGAGTAACAACGTTGATGATGCCGAGGGCCGTCTGGCAGATATACGGCGTGCCTTTCATACGCTCAAGGGCAGCGGCCGTATGGTGGGGGCAAACCATCTGGGCGATTTTGGCTGGTCGCTGGAGTATTTGCTGAACCGTTGTCTGGAACGTGCAATCGCGACGACTTCACAAGTGGTAACTGTGGTGCAGAAGGCAGTTGCGACGCTGCCGGGTTTGATCGAGGATTTCAAACTCGCTCGTGAGTCTATGGCCAGTGCGGAAATTATCGCGCTGGCCGACGCCCTGTCCGGTCGCGTTGGCGATAACGCAGACGCTGACCAAAGCCAGGAAGATGCCGATTTTGAGCTGTATCGTATTTTCAGCGCGGATGCAGAAAAGCACATCCAGACACTGCGCGAGTTCAGCCAGCAATATGCGCCGTGCCGTGCCAGTTCTGAACTGGTACGGGCCTTGCATACGCTTAAAGGCAGCGCATCCGCAGTGCATGCGCCGGACATCGCCCGTTTGGCCAGGGTGCTCGAGCAATATACCGATACCATCTGTGGCGCGCAGCAACCC
>JBDNIO010000235.1:0-2711 GCA_041688215.1 Salinisphaeraceae bacterium
CACGCCCAGGCCGGTCGCGGCATCATCCAGCGTAGGGGTAATGCGTTGCAGATTGGCCTGAACCGGCGTGTGGCCGACGGCCAGAAAACTCGCCGCGTAAGCCAGCATCAGGGTTAACAGGGTAGTTTGCAGGGTAATGACGCCGGCGCCGTCAGGCAACCAGCTGCTTAAATAATTACTCAGAGCGGCCAGCGGCACGAACATGCCGATGGCCAGTACCGGGCCCGGCAGGGCATAACCGATTGTGGCCAGGCGCGCTAAACCCCGCCCGGCCACAGCACGTTGACGTCGTTGCGCGTAAGCCAGCGCCAGGCCCATGGACGTAATCAGGATGGCCGCGCCGCTGGCTAGCAGTATCGAGTTGAGGGTGGCGCGTACATAACTCACATTCAGTTCGATGCCGATACTTTGTATGGCCCAGTTCAGCAACTGGGCAAACGGCAGCACGAAGGCCACGGTGAATACCGTTGCCGCGCCAACGCAGGCACAAACCGCCGCCGCGCCATGCAGGCGGATACGCGCCGGCGGGGCGGTATTTTTGGAAATGTAGCGGGCGCGCCCGCGCAAGGCCTGTTCGACCACCAGCAGGACCAGCGCCAGTACAATCAGCACAGACGCCAGTTGCATGGCCGACGCGATCGAAAACAGCGAAAACCAGGCCTTGTAAATAGCCGTGGTAAAGGTATCGTAATTAAACGCTGCCACCGTGCCGAAATCCGCCAGCGTCTCCATTGCGACCAGTAATACTCCGCCGGCAATCCAGGGCCGCGCCAGGGGCAGGGCGATGCGCAAAAAGGCGCGTCGGCGCGACAGTCCCAGCGAAAGGCCGACCTCCAGCGCGTGGCGGCCCTGGGTCAGGAAGGCATTACGCGCAATCAAATAAACGTAGGGATAAAGCGTGAGACTCATCACCAGGATAACGCCCCCGGTCGAGCGTATCGGCGGCAGCCAGGCGCCTTTACCAAGCAGCTCACGCAGCTGTGTCTGCACCGGCCCGGCGTATTCAAACAAACCGATAAACACGAATGCCATCACATAACCCGGCACGGCCATGGGCAGCAACAAGGCCCAGGAAAAATGCCGCCGGCCGGGGAATTCGTACACCGCAACCAGCCAGGCCAGGGTCGTGCCGAGCACCCCGGCGAGTAGGGTCACGCCGGTCACCAGATACAAGGTATTTAGCGCCACCCGCGGTAATACGTATTGATGCAGATGGCGCAGCAGCTCGGGGTCGGCGTTGAATGCGCCGCCGAACACGGCCACAACAGGCACCAGCGTGGGCAGGGCGAGCACAGCCAGCAGCGCCAGTTTCGGACTACGAATATTTGGCCGCCCCTGCGTCGGGTTGAGACGCAGCATGGCGGCGTTAACGCGCCCGATCAGCATTTACACTAACCATTAACGGTAGCCGGCGCGGTCCATGAGCTTTACCGCCTCGGCCTGCAGCTCTCCGGCTTTGGCCAGGTTGATTACGTTGGGGCGAAACTCGCCCCAGGCCTGCACCAGCGGTGCGGGAGCGACCTCGGGATTGGCGGGGTATTCCAGATCCAGAGCCGCGAATAGGCCCTGAGCTTCCCCGGCCGATAACCACTCCAGCAGGCGGCGCGCGCCGTCGGGGTTGTCTGAATAACGCGTTATACCAGCGCCGGATACATTCACATGCACGCCGTTTGAATCCTGATTGGCCCAGAACAGGGCCAGTGGAATATCGGCATCATCTTTCTGCAGACGCCCGAAATAGTAACTGTTGACGATGCCCACATCGCACTGGCCGGCAGCAATGGCCTTCATTACGGCGACGTCATCGGCGAACGGCGGCGCGGCCAAGTTTTTAACCCATCCCTCTACAATTTTCTGCGTTTTTTGCTGGCCGTGCGCCACAATCAGGATGGCGACCAGGGACTGGTTATAGACCTTTTTGGCGGTGCGCAGGCACAGGCGATTACGCCACGCGGGCTGGGCCAGCGCGGCGTAGGTAGATAGCTCGGCCGGCTCGACCCGGTCGGTACTGTAAACAATGGTCCGGGCGCGTACAGACAGACCAAACCAGCGGTTTTCAGGATCGCGCAGATGATCCGGAATATTATTATTTAGCGTGGCGGAATCCGTGGCTTGCAGGGCCTGCTGCTGCGCGGCTTGCCAGAGGTTGCCGGCGTCCACGGTCAGCAGCACGTCCGCCGGCGTATTCTGCGCCTCGGCGCGCAGGCGCTGCAGCAGCGCACCGGCGCTATCGGTGATGTAACGAATGCGCACCCCGGTTTCTTCGGTGTAGCGGTCGAACAGGGGTTTGATCAAATGTTCCTGGCGAGACGAGTACACGGTGAGGGTGTTGGGGTCTTGCGCGCTCTGCCCGCACCCGACTAATCCGCCAAATAGCAGCACGCTTAATAACAGAGGAAGTTTCGCAAGAATACAGCGCCACAGACGCATGTAGGCAACTCCGGGTTAATTCTTAATGAGAAGCATTATCACATGAACGCGATACCTGCGATAGGCCCTGTATGCGCGCGATGAGGTGTGTCAGGCCCTACCAGGGTGTAGACAAAACATAACTCATATAAATACAAAAAAATGCGTTACGAGTAGGTCGGATTACGCTTCGCTAATCCGACCTACACACAGCTTGTATTCATTGGTTATGAAAAACAATTATTTTGTCTACACCCTCTAAGGGGCTGACGAAAAACTGTGTTTTTCAGCAGCCCCCTAAA
>JBDNIO010000236.1:0-16316 GCA_041688215.1 Salinisphaeraceae bacterium
ATCGGGACCCGAAACCGGCCGCGGAGCTGGCTACCTGCCTGTTTCTGGAGGGTATCACGGGCGCAGCCAAAGCGCGTGACGGCCGCGCCGCGGCTTAGCCCAAGTTAGCTCATAACCCGCACCAGCCATTAGACTGGCGAGCTATGCCCAACAAGCACGAACTCACCGCCGCCCAGCAACAGCGATTTCACCAGGATGGATTTCTGGTTATGCCTGCGATTGCAGATCCCGATGAGGTCCAGGCGATGCGAGTTGCTGCGCAGGAGCAACTCGCCGCGCAAAGCGAACCGCTGGAATATGAGACCGATGTCGCCTATCCGGGCGCACCATCGACTCGCCAGGCCCAGGGCGGCGACACCGTGCGCCGGCTTCTGCAGGCCTATGATCGCGACCCGGTATTCGCGCGCTGGGCGCAGCATCCACGAATCCTGGCTGCCATAGCGCAATTGCTGCACAACACGGATTTACGCCTGACCCGCAATCACCATAATTGCGTCATGACCAAACACCCCGGTTATTCCAGCGCCACACTCTGGCACCAGGACCTGCGTTACTGGTCGTTCGAACAACCGGAGCTGATCAATAGTTGGCTGGCACTGGGTGATGAAACGCCGGACAACGGCTGTATGTGGTTATTGCCGGGCAGCCATCGGCTAAAAATTTCGCCGGAACGTCTGGACGAAACCAGGTTTTTGCGGCCCGACCTGCCTGAAAATCAAGCGCTGATCGAGTCAGCCGTCCCGGCTGAATTGCATCCAGGAGATGTGCTTTTTTTCCACGCCGGCGTATTCCATGCCGCCGATCGTAACGAAACCGGGCAAATCAAGTTATCCTGTGTTTTAACCTACTATGCAGCGTCCAATCAGTCATTGCCGGGCTCTAGCTCGGCACGACACTCAGACATTACACTGGGTCTGCCGTTGGAAAGAGCATGAGCCGTTCGACAATCTGCTGGAGATAACGTGAATAGCAAAGCAAAAAATGTGCTGGGCGAACCGTTGCAGTCTTGCTGCGACGACCTGGTCACCGGATTTTATCGCGACGGCTATTGCCATACCGGGCCGGAAGACCTGGGCCGGCACACGGTTTGCACGCGCGTAACGGAAGAGTTTCTGGAATATTCACGTAGCCGGGGCAACGACCTGTCCACGCCGCATTCCGAGTTCGGTTTTCCGGGCCTGAAACCGGGCGACCAATGGTGCCTGTGCGCCGCCCGCTGGCAGGAAGCCTTCGAGGCTGGTAAAGCACCACGGGTCGCGTTGATGGCTACCCACGAATCGACCCTGGAAGTCGTCGACTTGAAAGCCCTGAAAAGCCACGCGCTAGATTTGTCGTAATGCAGCGCGCTATGCCCGCCGTATGGATGCGCGGCGGCACCAGCAAGGGCCTGTTCTTTCACAAACGCGATCTTCCCGCAGATACTGCAACGCGCGACGCCCTGCTGCTGCGCGCCATCGGCAGCCCCGACCCCTATCATAACCAGATGGACGGCCTCGGCGGCGCGACCTCTTCCACCAGCAAGGTTGTAATCATCTCGCCGAGCGAGCGCGAAGATTGCGACGTGGACTATTTTTTCGGCCATATCGCGATTGGCGAAGCGACAATAGACAGCTCCGGCAATTGTGGAAACCTGAGCGCTGCGGTCGCTCCGTTTGCGATTGATGAAGGTCTGGTGGCCGCTAAAGAACCCATTACCACCGTGCGCATCTGGCAAGCCAATATCGGCAAGCGCATCATCGCCCGTGTGCCGGTTGCAAATGGCCACGCACAAACCCAGGGCGATTTCACCGTGGACGGCGTCGCCTTTTCCGGCGCCGCAATTGAACTGATTTTCGAAGATGCCGGCGGCTGCGCGCATGGCGGTGTACTGCCTACCGGCAACCGCATCGATACGCTGGACATCCCCGGCCTGGGACCCATCGACACCACACTAATCAACGCCGGAAACGTCGCCGTTTTCGTGCGCGCAGCCGACCTCGCCCTAACCGGCACAGAAAAATCGCAAGACATAAATAAACAATCGCAAACACTGGCAACGCTACAAACCATCCGCGCACACGCCACCGTGGCCATGGGACTGGCAGACAGCCCCGAACAAGCCGAACATGAACGCCCCGCCACCCCGAAAATTCATTGGATAGGCGCCGCCCAAAACCACTCATTGGCTAACGGGCGGAACATCGCGAAAAATGAAATTGACCTCTGCGCCCGCGCCCTGTCCATGGGCCGCGCCCATCACGCCTTCCCGGGCACCAGCGCGATTGCCACCGCCGTGGCCGCGGCAATACCCGGAACAATCGCAAGCGAAATGCATGATGCGAGCAATCCCTTGCGCATCGGGCATGCGGCGGGCAGTCTGGAAATATCTGCGCAGGTAGCACAATTATCAGATCAGTGGACAACGCCTGCCGTAACTTTAAAGCGGAGCGCCCGCCGACTGATGCGTGGTCAAGTTTTTGTACCATGAAAATCTGATCTATACAGTACGATTTCAAATCGATGAGAGACCATCGGCATGCCCAGCAAGACTCCAAGCCACGTCCAAGGCGCCACCAACACCCCACTGCTTGGCGACACCATCGGACGAGCATTCGATAAAACCGTAGCGCGGTTTGGCGAGCGCGACGCGCTAGTGAGCCTGCCTCAGAACATTCGTTGGTCTTATAAAGAGCTACAGCAAAAGGTGGATGAATACGCTGCCGCTTTTCTGGCCCTGGGGCTGGAACCGGGGGAACGCATCGGCATCTGGTCGCACAACAACGCCGAGTGGCTGATCACGCAGTTGGCCAGCGCCAAGGCCGGGCTAGTGCTGGTTAATATCAACCCGGCGTACCAGCGTAACGAGTTGATTTACGCGCTTAATAAAGTCAGCTGTACGGCGCTGATACTCATGCCCACGCATGCCAGCAGAAATTACATCAACATAATGCAAAGCGTGGCGCCTGAATTGGCTGACTGTGCCCCGGGCCAGCTTGAATGCGAAGCAGTGCCCAGCCTCGATACCGTCATCCGCCTGGGTGACGAGAGTACGCCCGGCATATTCAACTTTGACGATCTGCGCGACCTGATCAAACCCGAGCATCGCGAGCGCATCAGCCGACTGGCCAGCGAACTGCAGGCCGGCGATGCGATCAACATTCAGTTCACCAGCGGCACCACGGGCCGGCCCAAGGGCGCGACCTTGTCTCACCGTAATATTCTCAATAATGGCTATTTTGTGGGCGAGGCAATCGGCCTTACCGAACATGATCGGCTGTGCATTCCGGTTCCGCTGTATCACTGCTTCGGCATGGTGATGGGCAATCTGGGCTGCATTACCCACGCCAGCACCATGATCTATCCTGCACCCGCATTCGAACCGGGCGCAGTACTGGCTGCAGTGCAAGCCGAGCGTTGCACCGCATTGTACGGCGTGCCGACCATGTTTATCGCCGAACTGGCGCACGCCGACTTTAAAAAAACCGATCTATCCAGCCTGCGCACCGGAATCATGGCGGGCTCCATCTGCCCGATGCCGGTGATGCAACGTGTTATCGACGAAATGCATATGGATGACGTCACCATCGCCTACGGCATGACCGAGACCTCACCGGTAAGCTGCCAGACGGCCACCGGCGACAGCCTGGAAAAACGCGTATCCACGGTCGGCCGGGTACAGCCGCATATCGAAATAAAAATAATCAACGAGCGCGGCCATATCGTGCCGCGCGGTACTCCGGGCGAATTCTGCACTCGCGGTTACAGTGTCATGCTCGGTTACTGGGACGACGAAGAAAAAACCATCGAAGCCATAGATAAAGACGGCTGGATGCATACCGGCGACATCGCCGTGATGGATGCCGATGGCTATTGTCAGATCGTCGGCCGCATAAAAGACATGGTAATCCGCGGCGGCGAAAATCTTTATCCCAGGGAAATCGAAGAATATATCTACGGCCATCCTGCGGTCGAAGATGTGCAGGTAATAGGCGTACCCGACGATAAATACGGTGAAGAATTGTGCGCGTGTATCAGCCTGCGCAGCGGTGAAACAGCAAGCGAAGAAGACATCCGCGCCTTCTGCAAGGACGAAATTGCCCATCATAAAATCCCGCGTTACATTCGTTTTGTTGAAGATTTCCCGATGACCATTACCGGCAAAGTGCAGAAATTCAAGATGCGCGAAGCCATGGTCGAGGAACTCAAATAGTTGCCGGAACTTGCAGCCAACGTAGCGCAGCTGTTTGCGGGAACATTACGCGAACTCGAAGACGATGGCGCCTTGACCGGCATTTATAAATCGCCGGTCAAGCAAGCGCTACAATTAAGCAAGAACGGCCTCGATGGCGATTTTCAGGCAGACCGCAAACACCACGGCGGCCTGGAACGCGCGCTGAATCACTACCCCGCCGAACATTACGGCCATTGGCGCAGCCTGTTTCCCAAACGTGCCGGGGAGTTCGTACCCGGCATGTTCGGCGAGAATTTAAGCACCCATGGCCTTACCGAAGAAAACGTTTGTATCGGCGACGCTTTCCGGTTGGGTGAAGCACTTATTCAAGTCAGCCAGCCGCGCGCGCCCTGCTGGAAACTCAGCCGTAACCTGGGCTTGCCGGATTTAGCCAAACGTGTGGCCCAGGACGGGCTCTCGGGCTGGCTCTACCGCGTGATTGAGCCGGGCCGCGTTGCGGCAGGCGATGCAATAATTCTGGAACCCGGCCCGCGCACAACATTACACTCGCCGATTTGTGATCACTCAGAAATGCTCGCGAGCCTGACGTGAACCTGTTGGCGCAATACACCGCGCTGCAGGAATTGGCTGCGAGCTGGCGCAAGGCCTTTTCCAGCCGTCTGGATTATCTGCGTAATTCCTGACCCACCCCAAATACATCCCGCAAGTGCGGATTCAGAAACAAGCCACCAGGATCCAGTGTTTGCCGAATCTGTAAAAACTCGTCCCATTGCGGATACAGCTTTGCAAAATCCTCGGCGCCTTTGTTATGCATCTTGCCCCAATGCGGGCGACCGCCGTAGTGGTCGAATATCTCAGTGAGCGCATCGAAGTATTTTTCATGCGGCATGCCTTTGTACATATGTGCCGCAATGTAGGCCGAGGCGCGGCCATGCGCGGGCGACAGGGGAATATCATCAGCCGCAACAAAACGCAGTTCCAGCGGGAAGTTGGTGGCGAAGCGTTCGCGCTCCATGGTGTCACGTATCGCTGTAATCGCATCTACAAAATGTTCGGCCGGGATGCTGTATTCAGTTTCGTTGAACCGCACCAGCCGGCTGGTAGCGTAGATTTCGTGGCTGGCCTGCACGCCTTTGTGCGCCGGAATGCTGTACCCCTCAAGTCGGCAGATCGCCGGTGCCATCCGGGGCACAGCCCGGGTTAATGCGCTCATGGCCCAGAACGCGCCGTTTTCAACCAGCATATCCATAGCGCGCCGCCATACCTGATTGCCACTGGCCGGTGCGTCGGTGGTGTTCAGAAGTTTGAGTTGCACGCTGTCGGAATAGGGGAACCAGTAGCATTCAAAATTACGGTTGTCGCGCTTTAATTCATCCAGATTTTCCAGCACCGAGGTCAAGCGTCCGCGCAAGCTTTGATATTCCAGCCGATAAGCGGGCACGCAGGCCAGCTCAATTTCGGTGACAACGCCAAGCGCACCCAGGTGCACGCGCGCAGCGTGAAAAATCTCCGGCTCGGTGGCAGACGAACACCAGAGCTCGCTGCCATCCGCCAGTAACAGACGCAAACCGGTGATTTGCGTGGCCAGACTGCCGAACTCCACGCCGGTGCCGTGAGTGCCTGTTGCCAACGCACCGGCCACTGCCTGCACGTCAATATCCCCCAGGTTTTCCATGGCCAGGCCGTGTTCCGCCAGGCTGGCGCCCAGGATTTTCAACGAAGTGCCGGCACGCACGCGTACGCGCCGGGTTTCGGCATTCACATCGGTTACGCCACTGTAATTTTCCAGCGATAATAATGTGCCATCGGTAGCGCACAACGGCGTAAAGGAGTGCCCGCTGCCCGCCACGCGCAGGTTACGACCCACATCGCGTGCGGCTTTGAGCTCGGAGCGTATTTCGTCAACCGAGGCGGGTTTTGCAATTACCGCGGGCTGGCAACTCACCGCGCCCGACCAATTAGACCACTGTTTACTCATGCCTCTGTCTCGTAGTTTTCAAAACGCGAGCGGTTATACTTGCATACCCATGCAGAAATTAAATCGCCCGCTTTTCGACCGTTATCCGAGTGTCGCCAAACATCTGGCGACAACGCACACATTTGCTGATCTGCCCACACCCGTGCAAGCCCTGCCGACTATTGCAGACACATTATGGGTCAAACGCGATGATCTAACAGGCGCAGGCTACGGCGGCAACAAGATTCGCAAACTCGAATTCGTGTTGCCTTACGCACAACAGCGCGGCGCCAGGCGCATCGTTACAATCGGCGGACTCGGCACCCATCACGGCCTGGCGACCGCCATCAGTTGCCGGCGTCTGAGTCTGGCCTGCGGCATTCTATTGTTTGATCAACCCGTCACGCCTCACGTGCGCGAAAACCTTGCGCTAATGCAACACTACGGCGCCAAGCTGCATTATTGCGGCAGCATGCCAAAAGCTCTGGCCGCTTATGCCTTGCATCCGCGGCATCTAGACCCCCGCGCGTATTTTTTTATTTGCCGGCGCATCAAACCCCATCGGCACCAGCGCCTATGTGAACGCCGCGCTGGAACTGGACCAACAAATCAGCGCCGGGCAAATGCCCGAACCGGCAGCAATTTACTGCGCGGTGGGTTCCACCGGCACGCTCGCCGGGCTAACCCTGGGCATGGCGCTGTGCAAACGCAATATGCCGATACTCGGCGTGCGCGTGATTGATTCACACGTGGGCCCGTTTGCGGCTTGCACGCCCGGCACTGTATCCAAGCTGATGCGCAAAACCCTGGGCTGGTTGCGTAGCATCGATGCCGGTATTCCCGACCTGCAACTGCCAACACCACAGCTATTAGATAACTATTTTGGTGCTGGCTACGGTGCCCCTACGACGGCAGGCGAACAGGCCCAAAAGATTGCACAAACCAGCGGACTGGAACTCGACCCAACCTACACCGCCAAGGCTTTTGCCGCTGCGCTGGATGGGCTGAAAAAGCACAGCGGCCCGGTGCTGTATTGGCATACCCTGGCCTCTGCTGATTTAACCGGCGCCTTACAGGCTGCGGAAAATACGCCGCTGCCCAGGCGAATTCAGACGCGGCTGGCGAATGAGAATTAGAGAAAACACTGGCCTTCGCCGCGGTAGGTTTTAACCTCGTCCACGACTTGTCCGGTTTGGACTAGCAACAAAGTATTAAACCGCTCGCATAACTCCCCGGCCTTGGCGTGGCGAAACAACACCGGATCGCCCAGATTCAGGGTTTCCGGACCCTCGTAAAACAGCGGCGTTTGCACCTCGCCGGTACCTTCCAAGGATGAAAGCTTTGCGCCCTCGGGCAACCAGGGTTTTGGCAAGCGATCTTCTCCTGCCGCGCCCGAGGCCGGATAACCGCCGCCCAGGCAAGTCACCATTCCGGGCGCGGGTTTGCGCGCCACCGGCAAAGCAAAGAATGCTGCCGGTTCGTGCGTAAAGCCCTGGTAACTACTGAACAGATGCGAGCAGTAAAACCCCGCACCGGCCGTAACTTCCGTAACACCGGGTTCATTGGCAGAAAACTCCAGACTGCCGGTACCTCCTGCGTTGATGAAATCCGGTTTCAGTTGGGTTTTCAACAGGGCCATCATCGCAGCACGGCGCTTGGCAATAACCCGCTCTGAAACACGCTTTAACAACCGAACCAAAGTATTCTGCAGGCGCTGGCCCGGGGCCGAATCCGGCACCCCGGCCAGTTGCGCCTCATAACCCATAATTCCGGCCAGTCTTAGATTGGGATCGCTCAGTATTTGTTGCGCCAAAGCCAGCAATTGAGAGGCCTCACGCACCGGCGAGCGCCACACACCAAAGTTAAACCCGGGCAACCGCAGAGACATGTCTATCTCTACAGATAGCGGCACGATTACAGCATTTTCAGCGGCGATAGCGGATATTCGGCGCAAGTGTGCTTCGCTATCGACGGTTAGAATAATGCGTTTCCCGGCTGCGACCAGCTCGCAAACCTGCTCGATATGGGCTGGAACCGTAGTCGGATACGCAATCAATAAATCGTCAAAACCACGCTCGCTCAGCCACAATGCCTCGGGCGCGGTGAAGCACATCAAGCCACGAAATCTGGGATTGCTCTCCTGCAATCTGCGCAGCAAGGCCTCGCAGCGCAGGGATTTTGAGGCAATACGGATTGGCAGATTGCCCGCACGTTTGAGGATAGCGACGGCGTTGGCGTCGAACCCATCCAGGTCCACCATCGCACACGGCAGTTCGCGACCGGCTAAAGCCGCGCGCCAATCCTGATAGCTCCTATCCGTCATGATCCTTCGAGGCATGACGCATCAGACTTTCCTGCGCGACCGCGGCAACCACTTCTCCGGCACGGTTGTATATCAGCCCGCGGGACAACCCGCGCGCGCCGCCTGCCACCGGGCTGTCCATGCTGTAAAGCAACCACTCGTCAGCCTTCACGTCGCGGTAGAACCACAGGGCGTGGTCGAGGCTGGCGACCATCATGTCGCCGTCCACGAATGACTTTCCATGCGGCAACATAGCGGTCGTAAGCAGGTTGAAATCCGAGGCGTAGGCCAGAACACAGCGGTGCAGAATGGGATCATCCGGCAGCGTTCCACCGGCGCGAATCCAGATGTCCTGTTGCGGTTCGCGTTTGTCGGGGTCCAGCAGGTTATAGGGCTTGACCGGCTTGAATTCTATCGCCAGGGGTCGGTTTACCGCCCGCGCCAGACGCGGCGGCACGGTGTGGGTTTCCAGCCAGCGCTCGCGTAGTTCGCGTTGGGACTCCAGTTCTTCAGGCGGCGGCACATCAGGCATGGGCCGCAGATGTTCAAAGCCCGTTTCGTTCTGATGAAACGACGCGATCATGGAAAAGATCACCTTGCCGTGCTGGATGCCCTGCACGCGCCGCGTAACAAAGCTGCTGCCGTCGCGAATGCGGTCGACTTCGTAAACAATCGGTGCTTCCATATCGCCCGGCCGCAGGAAATAGGCGTGCAGGGAATGCACCGGCTGGCCGCCTTCCACGGTGCGCGAACCCGCCACCAACGCCTGCCCCAGAACCTGGCCACCGAACACGCTTTTGCCGCCCAGGTCACGCGATTCGCCCCGGAAAAGATTCACTTCCAGCGGCTCGAGATCGAGCAACTGGATTAAATCCTGCAATATCTTGTTGGTGCCTGGCTTCATCTCAAATCCTGCAAAAGAAATACGACGCGAGCGACCGCCACCGGGGTTTGCGCATCCGTTTGCCAGCACTCGGCCCGCACTTGCGCCACGCGGCTACCCTGGCGCAATACCTCGCAGTTTACATAGCTTTCCCGCTCCTTGGCCGAGCGCAAATAGTCTACCGTGAAGTCGATCGGGCCGGGCACCCGGCGCTGGTTCTGGCTGATCAGCACTTCAAGTTGCGCGGATATTTCCAGAAAACCCGCCACTACGCCGCCGTGCAGCGCGCCCAAGCGGGTATTGCCAACCATGTCGTCGCGAAACGGCAGGTGGTAGCGCCGACCTTCATCCACCCGGTGGATTTGTATGCCTATATGCGCCGCATACGGAAATTCCCGGATCAGCGCGGGATAATCATCGCCCGTCAAAGCCTTTTCTATGCGCTGATAGGCACTCATTTCGACGCGCCATTTATAGTATTGGCTTGCGGTTTTTTCGAGGTCCGCATAAAGGCTGCTGCGCAGTGCGCCACAAGCCGATCGCGGTTTTCCTGATAAATTTCGCCGCGCACGAACGCGATATGGCGGGTGACGTGGTAGCACTCAGCTCGCGCGATCAAGGGCTGGCTGGTAACCGCCGGGCGCAGGTAATCCATGCGCAGATCAAGCGTTGCGATGGCCTCAATTTTCGGCAACGCGAACAACACAGACAGCCCACAGGTATTGTCGATTAGCGACAAACCGACACTGGTATGCCACAGCCCGGCGTCGACATCGCCGGTAAATTCCTCACGAAAGGGCAAACGGAATACCGCCAGTCCGTGCCCCAGCTCAACTACCTCGGGCCCCAGCGCATGGCCATGCGGCGTGCTGCGCATATAGCCATCGGCGATTCGCGCCCTGATCTGTACTTTTTCGTCATTCATAAATATTTCCGTGGCGCGACGTTAGCGACGACTGCAACTGCTGTCCAGCGCGAGCCGGGCTTGTGGCGCACTGTTGAACCTCGCTAGTCTTGCCATCTATCCACCACATGCCGCCGATATGAAACTGTTCCCAAGCGAGCGCGATGCACTCTGGTTTTATGCCGCCTACAGCCTGGCAAGCGTTGTGGCGCTGGTGCTGCCCGCAGGTTCACTGGGCTTGCGGTTTTGTGTGCTGATCGCTGCCTATAATATCGCGTTGCCGCTGGTCGGGCGCTGGCGCGGGCATGATTCATGGATTGCGGCATGGGTATTTCTATTACCGCTGTCCATTCTGCAGGTCTTTCCCGACTGGTTCCTGTCCGCGCAACTCGGCGTGCTGGTATTCCCCAACATCGGCGCGCCGATGATCGGCACAGTCTCCGCATTCATGGCACTGATGTGGGTTATTCCCTTGTTTATCGTCGTGTTGGTAGCCGAAGGTATACGCCAACGCGCCGGCACCGGCGCCGGCCTGGCTGCAGCGGGGCTTTCTGCGCTGTTAATATTCGCATTATCAGAAGCGTTTTCCTGGCGTCTGGAGGTCTGGTACGCGCAGGGCGTGCAAACGTGGCACCACATGGCGCTGTATGTACTCCCGGCTGAAATTTTGCTGGGTCTGTACACTTACACGGGATTTTTGCTCACCCGCGGCAGGCATATTGGGTTGAAACTGGCCGCAGCGGCCAGCGTGATGCTGCTTTACCTGGGCGCACTGGCGTTTTTTTACTTGCTAATAGAAACCCTATAAACGAAACCCTATAAACTAAGGATTCATCCATGAATGATCGTGTCATCACCACCTTTGATGCCGGCATTGCCGAGGTCAAACTCAACCGCGGCGACAAACACAACGCGCTGGATATCGCCCTGTTTGAAGGCATTATCGCCGCCGGAAATGAATTGCGGGAACGCAAGGACGTGCGCGTAGTTGTGCTATACGGCGACGGCCCGAGTTTCTGCTCCGGGCTGGATTACCCGGCCTTTATGCAGGCCGGCGCAGATATCGGCGAAAAGCTGTTCGGCGGGCATGACGGCGGCGCCAATAACGCGCAATTAACCGCGCTGGTGTGGCGCAAAATCCCGGTACCGGTGATCTGCGCCATTCACGGCGCGGCTTACGGCGGCGGCCTGCAAATGGCAGCCGGGGCCGACATCCGCATCGCCACGCCGGACGCCAAACTCTCGATCATGGAAGTAAAATGGGGCCTGATTCCGGACATGGGCATTACCGTTGCCCTGGCTGCGCAAATCGGCATCGATAAGGTCAAGGAACTTACCTTCACCGGCCGCGTCATTTCCGGCACCGAAGCCGCCGAAATGGGGCTGGTAACGCGCACCGCGGAAAACGCGCTGCAAGCCGCGCGGGAACTTGCGAGCGAAATCGCAAGCAAATCCCCGGATTCCGTACGCGCGTCCAAAAAACTGTTCGATACGGCATGGTCCGTCGATCAACAGGCCGCGCTGGCTTTAGAGGAAAAATTGCAGAAACAGATGTTCGCCTCGCCCAATCAAATGGAGGCGGTTAAGGCCGCAATGCAGAAACGTGCCGGCAACTTTTCGGACCCCGAATGACACTAAAGACACTAAAGACACTTATGGATTATCCGGACTACCCCCTATTCCCGTTGTCCAGCGTGGTGTTTCCCGACGGCATCATGCCGCTGCGTATTTTCGAGCCACGTTATATGGACATGGTGCGCTATTGCAGCAAGGGCCAGACCGGGTTCGGCGTCTGCGCGCTCGAAAGTGGCGCCGAAGCCGGCGATGAAACCACCCCACGCGAAATCGGCACGCTCGCCGACATCATCGATTTCGATCAGCTTGAAGACGGCTTTCTGGGCATTACTGTCGAGGGCAAACGCCGCTTCGAAGTGCTGGACAAACGCCGCGCCGAAAACGGCCTGTGGTGGGGCACGGTGCGTTTCCTGAAAGAACAGGAAGACGTGCCCTGCCCGCAGGAATTCGCCACGCTCCAACAGGTATTGGAATCCATCTACGACAATCTCGGCGAGCCCTACGCCAGCCGTCCGCGGGATTTCGAATCCGCTGCCTGGATCTCGTCCCGTCTCACCGAATTATTGCCGTTCGACGCCGCCACCAAACACAATCTGCTGGCCACACCCGACCCGGTGGAGCGCCTGCGCCAGATTCAGCCTTTAATCAAGGTTCAGTAGCGTAACTTCGCAGTGCCTCTGCTAATAAAGTAAAACCACAAAGGCACAAAGAACACAAAGGTATTTCTTTCTTGACCTTTGTGTTCTTCGTGCTCTTTGTGGTTAATGAACTTTTAAACCCTAACCAGTCAAGTAATCGATATGGCCACTTACAAAGCCCCCGAACGCGACATCACATTTGTCCTGAACGACGTGTTAAACGTCGGCCAACTCTCCGAGTTGCCGGACTTCGCCGAAGCCACGCCAGACATCATCGACGGTGCCATAGCCGAAGCCGCCAAATTGATGGAAGAAAAAATCGCGCCGCTGAACCACAGTGCAGATGAGCAAGGCTGCCGCCTCGAAGATGGTGAAGTAACTGTGCCGGACGGACTCGCCGAGGCCTATAAAGCTTACGCCGACAACGGCTGGGTGGGTCTGACCGCGCATGAAGACTGGGGCGGCCAGGGCCTGCCTTACGTCTTGTCCAAAGCGGTCGAGGAAATGCTGTGTTCCGCCAATGTGGCGTTTGCGCTCTATCCGGGCCTTACGCAAGGCGCGTTTGAAGGCATCGAAGCCAGTGCCAGCGAAGACCTCAAAAACACTTATCTGCCAAAACTCGCCAGCGGTGAATGGACTGGCACTATGTGCATGACCGAGCCGCAAGCCGGGTCGGATATAGGTGCCGTGCGCACCAAGGCCACGCCGCAGGAAGACGGCAGCTACAAGATCGAAGGTGGCAAAATTTTCATCACCTCCGGCGAACACACGATGGCGGACAACATCGTGCATTTTGTGCTGGCGCGGCTACCGGACGCGCCGGACGGTGTGCGCGGTCTGTCCACATTTTTGGTGCCCAAGTTTATTCCTGATACGGACGGCAATCCCGGTGAGCGCAACGCCGTGCGCTGCGTTTCCATCGAAGAAAAAATGGGTATTCACGGCTCCTGTACCTGCAGTCTGCAGTTTGATAACGCCACCGGCTGGATCATCGGCAAACCCGGTACGGGCATCCAGAACATGTTCGTGATGATGAACAAGGCCCGCATCATGGTCGGCATGCAGGGTCTGGGGCTATGCGAACTCGCCACCCAGAACGCAATTGCCTACGCCAAGGATCGCAAACAGGGTAAGCCCTTATCAGGTGCCCAAAATAGTGCAAGCGAGGTCGCTATCATCGAACATCCAGACGTGCGCCGCATGCTCTTCACCATGAAAGCCATTACCGAAGGCGCCCGCGTTATGGCTTACGAGACCGCGCTGGCCGCGGACCTGGCCGAACACCATACCGACGCAGCGGTGCGCGAAGCCGAGAACGACCTGCTTGAACTAGGCGTGCCGCTGGTCAAGGCATTCTGCACCGACTCGGCGGTGAAACTGGGTTCGCTCGCGATCCAGGTGTACGGCGGCCACGGTTACGTGCGTGAACACGGCATCGAGCAAATCGCGCGTGATGCAAAAATCCTGTGTCTCTACGAGGGCACCAACGGTATCCAGGCCATGGACCTGGTGCGGCGTAAGCTGAAGATGAAAAACGGCGCCCTGCCAGCCCAGCTTTTTGCGCGTATTGATGACGCAGTGAATGCGGTCGATGATGATCTTGAATTCATCGCCGAGCCACTCAGCAAAGCCCTGGACGCATTCAAGACGGCAACCACCTGGATGCAACAGCAATTAAAGGACGCCCCGGAAAACGCCGGCGCCGGCGCGGTGCCTTACCTGCGCGCATTCGCATTGGTCTGGCTGGGCTATAACTGGTTGCGTATGGCGGGTGCCGCCCAAAAATTGAGCGGGGAGCTGGGCGAGGACGACTTCTGCCGCAGCAAACTGGCGACCGCACAATTCTTCGCCGCGCGGATGCTGCCCGAAGTGCATAGCCTGTGCGCCAGCATCGAACACAATCCCGAATCCTTGATAGGGATTCCGGCCGAGTTGATTTAATCCGGGGCACGGCTTGCGACAATCCCTGCCATACTCACAGACCATGATGCCCGGCACCCCGAATATAGACTTGCATACGCACTCCACCGCGTCTGATGGCCACCTTACGCCAGCGCAGTTAGTGCACACAGCAAGTGATGCCGGGGTGGGGGTTTTAAGCCTTACTGATCACGACACGATGGACGGGATCGAAGCAGCCCAGGTTGCGGCAAACGAGAAGGCACTCACCCTGATTCCCGGCGTGGAGATATCCGTAACCTGGTCAAAACGCACGCTGCACATCGTTGGCTTGGGAGTTGACCCTGCTGAGCCTGCGCTGGCAAATGGCCTCGAACAACTGCAGGAAATCCGGCGTGAACGCGCGCAGCAAATCGGGAAAAAACTGGAAAACCTGGGCGTAGCCAACGCTCATACGCGCACCGAACAAGCCGCCAACGGTGGGCAGATCACCCGCACCCACTTCGCCCGACTGCTGATCGAAGACAATAAGTGCCAGACCATGCAGCAATGCTTCAAGCGCTACCTGCGCCCCGGCAAACCCGGCTACGCGGGCGCCGAATGGGCTGGGTTGCACACCGCAATCGAATGGATACAGGCAGCCGGCGGCGTTGCCGTATTGGCGCATCCACTGGCCTACGGCATGACAGCCGCCTGGCGCAGCCGCATGTTAAAGGCATTTACCGAAGCCGGCGGCGACGCGCTGGAAGTACATTGCGGCAACTCCAAACCGGCAGACGTGCAACTCAGCGCCAAAGCCGCCAGCGAATTCAATCTGCTCGGCTCGGTGGGGTCGGATTTTCATAGCCCCGAGCAACGCTGGCTCAAGCTGGGGCGCACTCTAAAATTGCCTGAAGCTATCGCCCCCGTGTGGTCGCATCCACGCCTGCAAAGCTATATCAAACCGACATGAAACCGCCTTCAACCCGGGAATATGAACCCGCGTCGGTTGGCCTGCGCACCAGAATATTCGAGATAATCTTTGAATCGGATACGCCCGCGGCCAAAGGCTTTGATATCGCACTGATCATTGCGATTCTCGCCAGCGTCGCGGTGGTATTACTCGACAGCGTACCGTCCTTGCATGCGTGCTACCAGACCCTGTTCTGGGCGCTCGAATGGGGCTTTACGCTGGCGTTTACCGTCGAATACGGCTTGCGTCTTTACTGCCTGGATCGGCCGCTTTTGTACGCCCGCAGTTTTTACGGGGTGGTGGACCTGCTATCCATCCTGCCGACCTGGTTAAGCATTATCCTGCCCGGCGCGCAGCCGCTTTTAGTAGTACGGGTGCTGCGCGTATTACGCTTATTCCGGGTATTACGACTGATGGAATTCGTCGGCGAAGGCGAGCTTTTGCTGCGGGCCATGCAGCGCAGCAGGCGCAAGATTCTGCTGTTTCTGTCCAGCGTTATGATGATTGTCACCGTATTCGGCTCGCTGATTTATCTGATAGAACCCACCGAAGCCGGCTTTACCAGCATTCCGCGCGCCATGTACTGGGGCGTGGTCACGCTGACCACCGTGGGTTACGGCGACATCGCACCCATCACCCCACTGGGCCAGTTCGTATCGGCACTGATGATGATCATTGGTTATTCAATTATCGCCGTGCCCACGGGCGTATTTTCCGCTGAAGTGATCCGCGCCATGCGCGATGAAAAACAATCCGACGAAGCCTGCCCCGGCTGCGGCCGCGAAGGCCACGCCCGCGACGCCAAATACTGCAAGCATTGCGGTGATTGGCTGGATGAGGAAAAACAGGACCCGCAGGGATCGAGCGAAGGCGAAACACCATAATCCAGATAATCGATTAAGCAACATTCTTTCTGTAAATTCGCTATTCTGACGCAGGCGTTATTTACTCTCTTTAGTCGTCATCCTCCATCTGCAAGTACCGTTTCCCGGTTTGCCAATCCTGGGCGATTTCCATGGTTACGGCAGTGACCAG
>JBDNIO010000237.1:0-28117 GCA_041688215.1 Salinisphaeraceae bacterium
CAGACTCTTGGGGCGGACCCTTTAACGGGCAGCAATTCCGAAAAAAAATGTTCGACGATATCGAAGATATTTTTCTATTCAAAGATATCTTCGAAACTGGAACCTACCACGGCACCACGACCGCGCATTTTACCGAGAAATCGAATGCCTCAATATTTACAGTTGAGTCATCCGCGCGTAATTACGGGTATTGCGCAGCCCGATTTCGCAAGCACGACAAGATTTATCTTTTCAAAGGGGATAGTCGTGAGTTTTTGCAACAGCAGTTGGACCAGCGTGCACATTCCGAAGCGCCCATATTTTGTTACTTGGATGCACATTGGTTAGATGACCTGCCACTGCTCGAAGAATGCAAAATTTTACTTGATAAAAACGTTCCAGCCGTGATTATGATTGACGACTTTGAAGTTAAAGGCGACCCCGGATATACGTTCGATGACTATGGCGCTGGCAAGCGGCTCTGTTTAGAATATCTTAGCCCACTAAAGAAAGATCAGTTATCGGTATTTTTCCCAAACTGCCTATCGGCAAATGAAACAGGCGAACGCCGCGGCTCTGTTGTTTTGGGTACGAAGCATTGCGTATCGGAAAAAATAAGAACAGCGGCGTCTCTCACCGAATACGTTGAAGGACTCGGGTGCTAAGCAACTAACTATTTTTTAGTAAATTTTCCTGCACGAATCGACCCTGCGTCTTGTCAAGTTTTAATTTTGGAGCGATACCCAATATACGATTAAGCCCTAATCGCTGCAGAATCAGGTCACAGATTCTTCGATTTTTTTGAGCGAACGGGCGCAGAAAAATTTCGATAGGTCCAAGCGCATATAGACCAATTCGGTTTATCGATCCACGCTTCGCCCAAAATTTCCGATAAATTTCAGAGACTTCCGAATAATACGCCGCTCTGTTTCGAACGGATATTTGATCCGTGCTATGTTGGCGAAATGCTCCCAGTAAGCAATTCACTAGGTACAGTGGCTCCAATGTATAAAAACGTAGCCATAAATCAAAATCTCCTGCGTATTTTAATTGACAGTTCAAGCCCTTTGCTTGAACCCACAAATCTCGCCGCCAGAAAGTGCTTTCTTGTTGTATCCATTTATAATGACCTAAGAGGTACCTACGTCGCGATTTATAGCCCAGTTTAGGGACCCCGAAAATACGATCATGCTTGTCTACAAAAGACGGGCGGCCTGTAATCCACTTAATTTCCTCATTATCTGAAAAAATATCAGCGACGGTCTTCAACGCAGCGGGATGGAGGACATCATCGGCGTTTAACCAACCCATAATATCACCCGACGACCGATCAAACCCGTGCTGTATGCCAGCGTACAAGCCAATATTAGGGACGATTTCAAAATGCGCGATACTGTTACCGTAGCTTTTGACAATACGGGCAGTATTATCCGTAGAGCCTGCATCTATGACGACGAATTCGAGGCTAGGATAATTTTGGTTCAGAATTGAATCAATACACTTTGCTAAATATTCTTGGGCGTTCAGCGTAGTCGTCACCAAGGTTATTTTAGGTCTCATTCTGTCTGCCAAGCTATTAGAAAATACACTGCTGTCCCACAAAATTTTGCGCGCTGGAGATCAAACGCTTACCGCATGAGCAGTTCGTAAGAGCACGGCCGATGGAGACATGAAGTTCGGTTATTCCTTGCGTCATTCCGAAAAGTGCGAAGCACTTGTCCGGAATCCAGGTTCTATAAGGTCTCACTGGATTCCGGGTCTTCGCCAGGAATGACCGGTACGAGTTTATGGGACAGCAGTGAGAAAATAATATAATTTAGCGATAACATCGCAGCGAAGTCGATCATTTTGTATTTTATAAAAACAGCAATTCTCATGCTTAAAAAAAAAGCACCAGCGGCAGAAATACACTATAACACCGGCAGCGACTGGCCCCGAGTTACCGTTGTAACACCGTCGTTTAATCAAGGCGAATACCTAGAAGAAACTATCCTATCAATACTTGACCAGGGTTATCCTAATCTGGAATATATAGTTATCGACGGTGGCAGCACCGACAGCAGCGTCGATATCATCCGCAAATACAGCGACAGCATTGACTACTGGGTGAGCGAACCAGACAAAGGTCAAACCCATGCCCTGGTCAAGGGCCTGGATAGGGCCAGCGGCGAATGGTTTAACTGGATAAATTCGGACGATCTACTCGAACCAGGGGCTTTACATGCTATCGCGCAGGCCGCCAATGGCCATGACGTGGTCGCTGGCAACACCCTGAATTTCGGCCTGTCGCAAGAAAAATTAATAAAATCCAAGGCCTTAAGCGCCTGGGGCTTGCTAACACGCCCGCTAGGCAGCAGAACCAAATGGCACCAACCTTCGTTGTGGTTGAAAACCCGGAATATCAAGCTCGTGGGCGGACTGGACCCAAGCCTGCAATATCGTTTCGATTTTGATTTGCTCGTGCGTTACCTGAAAACCTTCCCCGATGTGGTCTATCTGGATAAAACCCTGGCCAGATTCAGGTTACACGACGACTCTAAAACAGTGAACGAAACCGGAGGGGCTTTCCGCAAGGAAGCCCATCGCGTGCTAGAAAAAATCGCAGCCTCGGATGAGTTCCAGAATTGGGGACCGGAATTAATCCAGCTACAGGCGGCTTACCAATGGCAAGATTATTTGTACCACTCACTAAGGCGTACCCACACGGGGCGCTTGGCCCGGGCGGGCAAAATGTTGTTCCAGACTATAAAAAACCCCCGGCAGCGTTTCAGCCGAAAGTCTTTAACATACTTGTATAGAGTCCTGACCACGGGCGGCCCAAAGAAAAAGGGATACTAGACATCATGAATTGACCTGCCGTCCTCAAGCCACGTGATCCAGGCTTTGGCGGGTAAACAGACTGTGTATGCTGCCACAAAGCTCTACTTTCTACCTGCTGCTCGATTGGCGGAAGCTTATGCCTCCAAGGAGCCTATTCCTGCAAGTCGATGCCTTTGGCCGTATGGGTCCAAAGCGAATTCCATTTACGGCCCAGGTAATGCCGTGTTTGTTGGATCAGCGACAATTGCTCGCGTTTGAATATTGGCTGCGGTGTGCAGGCCACGAAATTTATATAGCGTCTTACATGCGGAGTTTCTGGCCGCGGTGTTACACCGTGCACACTGCCCGGAGAATTCAGAAAACCCACGAAGCGATTGGCCTTGTAGCTAATCAAACGTTCCTGCTTTATGGATTCTTTTGGGGCGTAGCTGCCGGCGAAACGCGGCGGCCGGCCAGCAAAATCGTATAACTCCAGATCGCCGCCCGAGGTAGTGTCGTCATCTGTGCGCATATAAAACAGCCCGGCAAAGAGCTTATCGTCGGCATCAATATGGGCCGGCCGTACGGAGCTTGTGGCTGTGACCGGGGTGTTGATAACGAACAGGATATCCAGGTATAAATCCGCACCACCGCCGGTCCCGCGGCGCTTTACGATCCAATCATCAAAGGATTTTCCGCTGCGGGCTTCGAGTTTCGGGTAGGTTTCGCGGATACTGCTGCCGAATACGCGCAAGATATCCGCCCAGAATGCGGCCGATGTATGGTAGGCAAAAAACTCCCGCCATTGCGGCGAGAATTCCGTGCTGCCCAGGACCGCCGAGGCCGGAATCCGGATTGCCTGGTTGCTGGCAAATGCACCAAGACCCGAAACGAAGCGGTCGAAGCTCGGGAAGTCCGTCTGCATCTGCGCGTAGAGCGCCGACGCCAGACAGGGGTCGGCAACAATATGCGGGAATGGACCGGCCTGGACATCACCATCCACGCTACCGCCCAGAACCGAGTAAGAACTATCCATCATATCAGCGCATATCCGGTTGGAATTTATGTGAAATCCACAGGCATAAATTTAGCTCAGACTTTCTGGCGCGGCAATCCGTTGGGTCGCCATTTTTGCAAAAAAACTTGTTAGCGTATGCACTGGGTAATTTCTGCTTCACCGGCTACGATAATCACGCCATACCTGGCCGAGAGCCTGGACCGGGCTGGCCGGATTCCAGAGTGCCCGGTTCTGACGCCTGCGCATATAGTCGAACTCGTCTAGTAGCGGCCCCAGGTCAGCCACGGACGTATCAATCTGCGCCAGTTCCTGCCAAAACGCCGGGTCGTCGCGCGCGAGCTTTCCCTGCGCCAGCCGGTACAGCAGACGATAGGCCTGGCTTACCAACGGTGGCACCCGCGGATCCGTATCCAGATCGTCCAGGGTATAGCGGCTAAGCGGCTTACCGGGCCGCAGGAAATCCTGCGCATATTGCTCAATAGCCAGTTCCTGCTCCACGCCGACGGGTAACGCCAGTTCGTGTGCTACCCGGCGCAACTGGATGGCGGGTTCGGCCAGCAGGCTATCGAAATCGACCACCGCGAAACGCTGTCCACGCAAACGTTCAAAATAGGGAATGACATTGACTAGCCACTCCAGACCATTCCAGGCGGGGCGGCCGCGTTCCGGATTAATTTGCGCGCGTGAATGCGCCACACTCAGAGGATTACGCAAGGCAATCACGTAACACACATCCAGCTCCAGCTGGGCGAACACGGGCTCCCAAAACGACAACAGCCGCAAGGTGCGGCCATGTTTGAATCCCCACAAAGGCGAGCCGCCGAAACGCTTGCCAAGCACGGTAACAGCCTGCGCGCGCAAATCCTGCATCTGCGAGCTGTCCCATTCCGAGTCGGCAATTAGCCGCAGGCTGCCGCCGTGGATACCAAGCAAGCGTTTCAGCCGTTTGGTTAACGCCAGTACATCCTGGTCTTCGAAAAACCCGGTGGGGTTCTTGCCACCCGCGGGACGCAATTTGCTGCCCAGATCGACGCCCAGCGCCTGTATCCCGCGGGTGGTAGCGCTGGTGCCGCTGCGTCCGGCGCCGGAAACGATAACCGCAGTCGAGCGACCCTGGGTGGAGCCCGGATCGGCGGTGCAGCTGGCCTGATTCTGTTCAGTTGTCACGAAATCGAAGTTACCTTGG
The DNA here is from genome assembly GCA_041688215.1 of Salinisphaeraceae bacterium. Lineage (GTDB taxonomy): Bacteria > Pseudomonadota > Gammaproteobacteria > Nevskiales > Salinisphaeraceae > JBDNIO01. The sequence goes on from JBDNIO010000237.1 coordinate 4,983, forward strand.
TGTGAATAAATTTAGCTCAGAATCGGAGATTACAGCTCAAGTCTGCATCAGACTGCGAATTCGCTCCACTGTGCGTTGCATATCGTCGGGTAGTTCAGCCTCACGGGTGTACTCGCCTATCAGTCCCTGGGCTTCGAGTGAGCGTCCAAACGCGGCGAAATCGCGCCTGGGTTTGATCCAACCCCAGTAGATTAGTGCCTGCCTGAACCGCTGCGCCATTGGCGAATTGAGCAAGGCCGGCGGACGGCGGCGCGCAGGCCATTCAAACAGGCGCACCGGGCGCCCGGTGGCGCAGGCCTCGGCGGGCAGTGACGCGCTATCTGCGGTCACGATAAAGCGGTCCGCCAGAGCAAGAAAACCCGCGTAAGGATTGTCCTGATCATTTGCCTTCCATGCATAGAGATGCGATGGGCAGGAAATCGCTGCAAACAGAGCCTTGGCGGCGGCCACCGGGGTGCGCGGACTGGTGGTCACCAGTAAACTACCGCCGGCCTTGGCCGCGGTCTCGCTCGCCATTTTCCCCAGAGATGTTGCAGTACTGCTATCCAGGCGATAACTGGAGCTGTTTCCGCCCACAAGCACAGCGACCCAGGGCCGTGGCAGCTGCGCCAAACGCGGCGCCCAGGCATCTGCTGCCTGCTTCATTTTTTCTGCGTCGAGGGTGTTTAAGGGCAACGTATTGTGCAGCACGTTGCTTGCCTCGGGCAGACAAAACTGCGGCAGGGTAATAACCAAATCAAAGTGATGTAACGGCGCCTGGGTATGCAGCAAATGCACCAAGCGGCACTGCCCGCCGGAGCGCCGTTTAATCCAGCGCGCAACGGGCGCAGACCGCCGGGACGCGGCAATAACCATATCCGGCCAGGGCGGCTGCAATGCGTCTGAGCGCCGCTTATCAAGCGTAACAGCCGTTGCGCCCAGCATTGGATTGGGCAAATGATTGAAACGGTTATAACGCATTTGCTTGGCCACATACGGCCAACCCAGCGCCTGCGCCAACTGCAGCATCTGCGCGTTGCCGCCTGCGCCTTCGCCCAGCAACACCCAAACGCGTGGCCCGGCTGCCTCAGGCATTCGCAGCGCGACGGTCCTGGGCTGCAGAGCGAATAACCCCGCCCGGATCAGGCCGGAGTGTATCTCGAATGCGCTGTGTAGCAGCCTCCAATTCCCGCCATCGGGGTGGCCGCCAGGCGCACAGATCTGCATCGAAATAACGCGCGACGCCCCACTCAACAAGCCCACGGTGCAAGCCGGCCATATCACGGCCGGGCAGAAATATCCGGTATTCAACCAGCCGGGCGCACAGATACTGCAAACCCTCTTGGGGACGGCGAGAGCCACGCTTGTTAAAACGATCAGTCACCGCCTGCTTATACACCCGGTCCGAAATACGTTGCCAAAACCCAGGTTTGTTCGCGGGCAAAGGATAAACATAAACCGCCTTACCAGTAGCAACGGCTTCGGCCAGCATGGATTCACTTTCGCCGGTAACGATCAGGATATCTGCCGTGGCCAGATACGCCAGATACGGGTTATCTTGTCCGGCGCGTCGGCGCACCGGCTCCAAAACGGCATTTTCGCCAATCGCTGCCCGCAGCGCGGCGACCGCCTGCGGACTCGTCCGGCGGCTGGGCAGCACGACAAGAACACCGCCCAGCTGCCGGGTAGCACGCCCTGCATCGCCACCCAGTTTGGCGGCCGTGTGCGCGCGCAGCGCGTATTGCGCGCTGTCACCGCCGGCCAACAGAATAACCTTGGGGCCTTGCTGATGGTCGGCATATAGATCCGGCTGGTGTTTTGCAGCCGCTTGCAAACTGGCCTTGTTGACTTTACTGGGCGGTAGCAGGGTTTCGATATGTTGCGGATGGGGCGGCAAACCAAAATGCCGACAGTGCAAGGCAAAATCTTGTGTCTCACCGACCGGACCGCCACGGCGGCCCATTAATATCAAACGGGTATTGCCAGTATTGCGGCGCGCTATCCAGCGGGCCAGCAAACTGGGCAGCCACCCCGACGCGATGATCAGATCCGGCCAGGGCGGAGCGATACCACCGGGCATCGCCGCAGTGCTGGACATAAATCTGGAACACAGCAAAGCCCACAGGTAAGGCCACAACCCACGATCTACCTTTCTGGTTTTATAGGGCCAGCCCAGGGCATCGGCCATACCCACAGCCTGACTCGCATGGCCGGTTTTGTAGCTGAGCAAAGCCCAGGCAAGCGGGTTCGCCTGTAGCAGCGCCCCGCCCGACCAGCGATGCATGCGCTTGCGCGCAGGGAACCGCGTCTGGCGCACAACCAGACGCCAGTGGATATGCGGGTAACGCGCTGCGGTGGCTACCATCTGCGCGTACCACCACAGGGGATCGGCCGGGCAATAAGGCAGCTTACCTGCAGACAAATCGATGCTGACCAGGACGGCACGGTGCGCACCCGCGAATAACGCGTCCAACAGCCAGGGAATGTCGAGATCGGGCAGTCGCTCCAGTCCGCTGGAGATTGCCAGGTCCACCTGCGATGACGGCGGCGGCGAGGCACTGGCCACGCCACCCTCAATCGCGCTTGGCAACAGATGCTGCGGCCAATTTGTCCGCTTGATGAAGTCCGCGCCCAAGCCGCCACAATAAAGCGAGCGGGATTGTGCCTGCTCCACCAGCGTCAAATAATCAGCAATAAACGCTTGTCCGTTTGACGATTCGCTCTGCTCTGCTGCGGCGAAAAAGGCCGGACTTCTATGCTCGGCATCAAACAACTGGAAGTTTTGCGCATCCGCTTCCTGCTCAATCGATAGCCAAATATCCGTGGCCGGGTTGGACTGATAGACATAATCCTGCGGGAAGGGCCGCCACGGCTGCGTATGTATGGTCGTGTAATGCACCACGGCTGATTCACCACTAACGTATTCCGCGTCGCGCGCGTTCCAGGCGCCGTCCATACTGCCCCAAAGGCCAGGCACCGCCCGCATACGCGTTTCCAACTCGCGGTTGCGGGTGTTACGCGCCGATTCCCAGTTCCATAAAGAAACCATCCTTGCGCAATCAATAAGCATTACGGAGGTGTCGTGGTCATTTATCGAAAGCACGCCGTGACCGTGCATCGGCGTATCGAATAACAGCGCCGGGTCTTTTAGATAGATTTGGTCGGTGTCGTTATAAATTGCGCGGCCTTCGCCGCCGGCCAATTCTGGAATCGCAAAGCGGTAATTGGTGAAACCGGTTAACCACAGGCGCCGCTCAAAACCAGCGAAATCCTTCATCAGGTGTATTTCGTAGCAGCGTGCAGGGTCGCGCACGCGCATGATCGACCACACGAAGGCGCGCTCAGCCCGAAATTGTGCCGATTCCGTACCCACGTAGATACGTACAGCCGGTTTGCTGCTCGGAGCAACGCCAGGCAGTGGGAAAAGCTTAATCAAAACAGTGTCGCGCTTCGCGGCGTCAGGACGCCGGGCATCGCCGCCCGCAATATAGCTGGTTAAAACACGTTGTGATCTAAATGCCATTTTCCGATATACCGCCGAGAGTTCTGGTCACGCGCCATTATAGGGGATAGTGCCCGAGCCAAGCGCTTATCCAGCCTGCGTGATCTCCGACTAAAGCCACGATTCGACTGCTATGACGATAACCGCTGATAAACCGATTCAGGCCAGCGGCGTTTAACACATAACCACTGATCCGGTTTTGCGCGTATCCAGGTCTCGAAAATGCCATTCAACTGGCAAGTCATATCACGCCCCTGCTCCGGCGCAGCGGCAGTAATATCCCGCGGACGGATAGGCGGATAAATACTGACGCGAAATCGGGCGCCTGGTAAACGCTCGGCGAATACAGGAACCATTTCGCATCCATAGCGCAGCGCTAGCCGGGCTGGCCCGGTATTGGTAAGCGCATCCTCGCCAAAAAACGGCAGCGGCTCGCCCGCGTCCATGCGGGTATCCACGGTAAGCCCGATTGAATGGCCTTTGTCGAGCGCACGCATTAACATGCGTATGCCCCCATCGCGCGATACCAGATCGCTGCCAAAGGTTCGGCGCATTTCTTTTAACTTATTATTAACGTAAGGGTTTTCTTCCGGCGCGTAAATTACAGGCAGCGTAACGCCGTAGTGAGGCCCGATAAGCGGCGTCAGTTCCCATGGGCCACAGTGCGCGGTTACGAACACCGTACGCCGATCAGGGTTGGGCGCGGTTGCGCCCGCACGCAAGGCGAATTCGATGCGAGTGTCGCGCTCACGCCAGATTTGGTCCAGACGCATCAGTTCGGTCATGCCAGTGCCGAAATGCCGGAATGAGTCCCGGGTTAGCTGATCTAGTTCGTGCGCGTTTTTGCCGGGACAAATTATGGCCAAATTGTTACGCGCCTTGGCCGCACGAGGTGTGCGCGGCCCGACCACGGCAAATATCGTACCGCCGGTTTTTAGCGCAAGTTTCAATGGTAACAGTCGGATGATTATCAGCAGCGTGCCAAGAATCGCCGCTTCAATGCGCCACAGTAGCTGCGGTGAAACGGATGCTCGCTTGCGCAGGCCGCGCGGAAGAAAATAATTATGGGCCATGCTCGCTAACCGTTATTAGCCGCCATGGTGTCGCGGTAGCGTCGCTCCCAGGCGCGTTGGTTGCGAATCGCGTCCTTGAAGTAAGCGGTACGCCGCAATACCGAGAGCATCAGGCGCGACACGATGCGTCCCCCCAAACCCATGGGGCGCTCAAAATCGAACAGTAAAATAGCCCGCTCTTCCTGGGTTTCGTTCCAGACTTCGTGGTGATAGGTGTCGTCGAAAAAGAAGATTTCACCATCGCGCCAGGTGCAGGTCTCGCCGCCGACATCCATCTGGCAGCGTTCCTTACCCTTGGGTACGCGCAGGCCCAGATGGCTGCGCACCAGGCCCTTGGTTACGCCGCGATGCCGGGGAATGTGTTTGCCAGGCGCGAGGATGGAGAAAAACGCCGTAGTTAAATGCGGCACTTTATCCAGCGCGGCGGCCGTTTGCGGGCACAGATCACAACCGAACTCAAAACGCTCGCCAAAGCCGTGCAGCATAAAAGTTTTCCAGCGCGCGTCCTGCGAAATCTTGTACTGGTCGGGGCTGATATCCTGAAAATTCGGCAGCGCGGCACGGTGTTTGAGCAAGCCGTCCAACTCGTCACGAATTACCGGCCACTGGGCGCGCAATTCTTCCGCCCAGGGGAAAAGATCGTTCTCCAGCACGTGCTGGTCCGGGATGTGCGACTGGCTGGATAGATAGTCCATCAACTTGCCGCGGAACATTTTCTTGCCAAACCGTTTGACGAACTGGCGTCGGCGGCCACCGGGTTTGGCTGTTTGCGTTGTCAATATATTAGCTCCGAATTCATGTTTGATCGCCTTAACTCTGGACCGGCGGCTTGCGTCCGCGCCCCTGCAAAAGCCGGTCATACAGGGGTGAGGGTAGCAATCGTATGACAGCAAACACCAGCGCCAGTGCCCTGGGGAACGCTAAGCGTGGCTTTTGGGCAATAATTGCATTGGCCATTCGTCCGGTTGCTGTTTCCAGATCAAGCTGGAAACGTTTAGGCCTTTTATTAGGATTCGTGCGCACGAAACCCGGCAATAATAGCGTGACCGCGATGCCTTTTGGGCGCAGGTCTATACGCAGGCTTTCCATCAGGTTAGCCACGCCCACCTTGGCGGCAGAGTACGCCGCCGCCGTCGGCAAGCCACGATAACCCGCGAGGCTGCCCACCGCCACCAGATGCCCGTTGCCGCGTTCCAGCATGTCGGGCAAAACGGCCTGTATGCAATTAGCCACGCCAATAAGGTTGAGTTGCAGGATTTCGTTAATTTTCTCGGCATCAAATTGCTCGACGAAAGTGGCTTCGCCACCGCCTGCGTTGGCAACCAGGCGGGTTACCGGGCCCAATCCGGTCTCGGCTTTTTGAACTGCAGAGTGCACTTGCGCGAGATCAGTCACATCGCAGGTTAGCGCCATCGCACGCCCGCCTGCGTTTTCGATTTCGCTTGCAAGCGATTCCAGCAAATCCGTTCTACGCGCCACCAGCGCCATGGCATCACCATGGCGCGCCAGGCGTCGCGCCAGACTGCGGCCTATGCCGGAGGACGCGCCAGTGATCAGGGTGACGCTCAAGGTTAGCGCCCTGATTTTATTTCGGAGAACGCGTCAATAATGTGATCAATCTGCGCACTGGTATGCGCCGCACTCACACTGCAACGCACCAGAAACCAGCCGTTTGGGGTCGCCGGCGGCACCATGAGATTAACGTAGACCCCGCGGTCCAGCAGGCCCTGCCAGTAGGTGAGCGCCTGTTCGCGCGAATCCAGCAGCGCTGCGACTACCGGGCTGGGGTCGGAGCCGAGTTTGAAGCCCAGCCCCTGCAATCCTTCATACAAACGCCGTGAGTTATCCCAGAGACGCTCGCGCAGTGAGGGGTCACTACGTAATCTGGCAAGTGCCGCACGCGCCGAGGCCACCACCGATGGCGATGGCGATGCGGTAAAAATATACGGCCGGCTGGCGTAGCGCACCAGATCCAGCTCTTCGTGACGGCTGACGCAAAATCCGCCAATCGCCGCCAGGCTCTTGCTGAAAGTGCCGACGATAAAATCGACCTGGTCCTCGACCCCGGCCGCTTCCGCCAGGCCCCGCCCGGTCGCACCGAGCACGCCCAGGGAATGGGCTTCATCAACAAACAGGTAAGCGCCGCGGGCGCGGCAAATTTGCGCAAACTCGGCCAGCGGCGCGAGATCGCCTAACATGCTGTAAATGCCTTCAACCAGAACAATGGCGCCGGAAGCACGCTCGCCCAGACGGCGCAGACGATTGTCCAGATCGGCTGGGTCGTTGTGCCGGAAACGCAGGGTGTCGGCCCCGCTCAGGCGCACACCATCGTAAATACTCGCGTGGCAGTCGGCGTCCAGCATGACAACATCACGCGGGCCGGCCAAAGCCGCCAGCATGCCCAGATTAGCCTGGTAGCCAGTGGAAAATACGATCGCCTGCGGGGTGCCGTAAAAGTCCGCGAGTTCGTGCTCCAGCGCCAGATGCCCGGAGTAGGAGCCATTGGCCATGCGTGAACCGGTGGTGCCGGTGCCTTCGTTTTTTACGGCATTCACCGCGGCATCGATGCATTCGGGATCAAAAGTCAGACCCAGATAATTATTGCTGCCGGCAAGAATCGTACGCTTGCCACGCACCACGGCTTCGGTGGCCGAAAGAACTTCATCAATCGGCACGCCCAGCGGGTCCACGCCGCTGGCGAGGATTTCCTCACGTACCTTGGCAACCGGTTGCAGCTTGTCGAAAATACTCATTCCACGACCTGCTGCAGGGCCTTCACCAACTCGTCCACGGTATGGACTTCCGGGAGAACATTCAGCGGGATGGAAGCGTCCAGGCGGTCTTCCAGGTCCATGAGCATTTCCAGGGTTTGCACGGAGTCCAGGCCCAGATCATCCACCAGCAGGCTGTCCGGCCTCACGTGTTTATCGTGGTCCAGGCACGCTTCTAGCAACTCGCAAAGATGTGTATAAATTTGGTCGTAACTGATCATAAGTTTAATTGATTCTGCAGGAGGCTCATGTAAAGCGTCTTTCACTGTAGGGCAAGTCTGCAACTTGCCGGCAAGCGGCACGCTTGCCCTACAAGGTTGCTGTGCCGCCTGAAGTTAGGTCGATATTATTGCAAGTAACGGATCATATATTCAGGTTTCGGTGTCAGGCCGGCTTGCCCCAGCCACAGGTGCGGCGCAAGCCCTCGCTCAGGCCAATGTCAGGCTGCCAGTCGAGCACGCGTTGCAAGGGGGTATTGTCACACACCCAATCAGCGTGGCGCAGTTCCCGCACTTTGCCAAGGGTAAGCATGGGCGCATAACCCAGTAACCGCGAGACCTGTGCGTTGGCCCTGCCCCAGAGTTTCAGGGGTGCGCCCGGCAGATGCACTTTGCGGATACGCCGGCCTAACAAATGCTCGGCCGTGGCTACCACTTCATCCCAGGTATAGCCTTGTGGCTGGCCGTCATGAATCTCAAAAATTCCGGATTCAGGTTGGTCCTGTTGCAGCCAGGAGATCACCGCGTTTGCCAGGTCGTCTACATACAGCAGCGACACGCGCGCGTTTGCAGGCGTGGGCAAGGGCGCCAGTCCTTTGGCGAAGGCCCGGAACAGGGGCATGAGCTCTTTGTCGCCCGGACCATAAATCGGCGGCGGGCGCAGCGCCAGGTAGCTTGCGGGGGCATGCTCGCCTTGTAGCAAGGCCTCCATAGCCCGTTTACTGCGTGCGTAGTGTGACAATTCCGGCTCGCGCGCCGCGAGTGAAGAAAGCAGCACCACCGGCAGCGGCTTTTCGGGCATCGCCTGCAACAGCGCGGCGGTGCCTTCCACGTTTGCCGACTCGAACTCATGATAGTGCGCGCCGCGCACCGCGCCAGCGCAATGCACCACGGCGTCGGCGTTTGAGGTTAATTCCCGCAATGCTCCGCGATCATTCAAATCGCCTGAAACGATTGTATTGATTCCGCCAGTGCGCAGTGTTTGCTGGCCCGAAGAGGAGCGCGCCAGAGCCCTTACCTGCCAGCCCTCGGCCAACAGTTGCTGTGCGATCACGCTACCGATGAAGCCTGTGGCGCCCGTAATGGCGGCAACGGGCATGCGCGAGATTCCGCTGGCCTTAACCGGCTTGACGGTCGCCGGCGTCTTGCGCGCCGCTGGCAGGGTGGTTTCTGTTCTGACGCTGGTGCACGCGCTCTTGCAGACGGGCGATGTAGTCCTTGCGTGCGCCGGCGCGGGATAATTTGCCGGAAGATGTGCGCGGCAAGGTATGCGGCGCCACGGCTTCTACCAGACACTCCACGCCGAATTCGCGGCGCATGAGTCCTTCCAGCCGTTTGATTAACGCGTCACGGTCCGCGGGCTCGCGTACTCGGCATTGCACCACCAATACGGCCGCATCGGTGCCTTTTTCAGACGGCGCGGCGAATGCCAGGGCATCTCCAGGACGCAATTCCGGCTGCTGTTCGGCCAGCCATTCCAGGTCTTGTGGCCAGATGTTACGGCCATTGACGATGATCAAATCCTTGGCGCGGCCGGTAATGACAATGCGGTTACCCAGGCGGTAGCCAAGGTCGCCGGTGTTCAGCCAGCCATCTTCGGATAAGGCTTTCGCGGTTTGCTCCGGATTCTCGAAATAACCGGACATGACACTGGGGCCACGCAGCAGCACGACGCCAACCCTGCGATCCGGCAAGGCGTTGCCCTCGCCGTCGCGAATTTCAAAGTCGTATTCGGGCAGCACTTCGCCGCAATCGACGAAACTGGTGGCGCGCGCGCTGTTGTCGCTAACCGGGACCGCCTGTTGATGATCGGCAAGCGTATCCGCATCGATTTTATCGACGATCAAGCCTTCGTTAAGCGGCGCGAAACTAATTGCCAGCGCGCATTCAGCCATGCCGTAACAGGCCAGGAATGCGTTGGGATCAAAACCCGCGGGGGCCAGGGTTTCGGCGAAGCGGTTGAGTGAATCCGGACGGATGGTTTCCGCACCGGCGCCAGCGATACGCCAACTGCTCAGATCAAAATCGGCGGCGTCGTGGCGAATGCGGCGCGCGCATAATTCGTAGCCAAATGAAGGACTGAAGGCAATCGTGCCGCGGTTGCGGCTGATCAGTTTCAGCCACTGGCGCGGGCGCATGGCGAAATCACGCGTCGCCAGATAATCCACGGAACGCTGCGAGGTCAGCGGTGCCAGCATGAAGCCGACCAGACCCATGTCGTGATAAAGCGGCAACCATGAAACCAGGCGGTCATCGTCCTGCATCTTAACGCCTAGGCGCAAAATGCTGGACAGATTCTGCATAACCTGCGCCTGGGTGATGACCACACCGCGCGGGAACTGGGTGCTGCCCGAGGTGTATTGCAGATAGGCGGTGGTCTGCTCGTCCGGCATGGCCGGTAAATCTGCGTCGGCAGCTAATTCGCCCAGGTCCTCAAACGCGCCTACATGTTGCAGACCCAGGCCGTCCGCGGCCTGATCCAGGTAGGACATGAACTCGTTGGGCGCAAACGCAACTTTCGCGTGGCAGCTAGCGAGTAAACCACGTAACTGACGAATGTAAGCATCGCGACTACCCAGGCCCACCGTAACCGGTAACGGCACAGGCACCATGCCGGTGTATTGGCAGGCGAAAAAACAATGCATGAATTCAGGTACGGTATCCGCCACCAGAGCCACGCGGTCGCCCGGCTTTACACCCAATCCAAGCAACCGCCGCGCGGTTTCCAGTGCGCGCTGGCGTAATTCGCGATAAGGCAGCGTGGCAACCAGATCACCCCGCCCGGCGTAAAAGTTAAGCCCGGTTTCGCCCTCGGCCGCATAGTCCAACGCTTGCGCAAGGCTCGCGAAATCAGCATGACGCATGGGCAAGCGATGTTGGGTGGGCGTTTGCTTCATCGTTATACTAATTCCTGCTTGTTGCTCTTGTTCCCGCCGACACGAATCGCAACGAGGGACATAAATATGTAATATTTTGCCTTAGCACAAGCCTATTGCGCCACCCGGCATCCAATTAGAGACCTTCCCACGGGCACAAAATTCACAGCTCGACAGCAAAAAATGTGACCCAGGCCGGACATTTCAATCTTTAAATCATAGTTTAGCCAAGCACTACCAAGCTCGCTACCCGCAAACGCACTGCCTTTGCCTGAACGCCAAATGCGCAAGGCTTTCAGGTGCCCAGCGATGCTGTTTGAAGGTTATATAGCATAATAGGCGTAGCTTAACTTAACTTGTGCCGCCGTGCATTAACGCAGCTTACCTTCTTGAATCATGACTATAGCCAGCAAAAACACTATTGAGATAAAACCGGTTATCGGCCGGCGCGGCCTGCGCGCGTTTATTCAGGTTCCTTGGCAGATATATCAGGATGATCCACATTGGTGCCCGCCATTACGGATTGAACGGCAAATGGCGCTGTCAGAAAAACACAACCCCGCTTTTGCCCACCTGCAATGGCAAGCCTGGATTGCGTATAAAGACGGACACGCCGTGGGACGAATCAGCGCGCAGATTGATCAACTACGTCCCGAATACCACGATGACGTGGTCGGCTACTTCGGCATGCTCGAGGCCAACGACGACGCACAAGTGTTTTCCGCTTTGCTGGAAACCGCACAAGACTGGCTAAGGGCACGCGGCATGCATACCATGCACGGCCCCTTCAATCTGACCATCAATGAGGAGTGCGGGTTACTGATTGACGGTTTTGACACCCCGCCTGCGGTCATGATGGGCCATGCCCGGCCCTGGTATCAGACGCATCTGGAGTCGCTGGGCTGTCGCAAGGCGGTGGATTTGCTGGCCTATTGGATCGATCTGAATTTCGAACACCCGCCCGCCATGCAAAGGCTATTGCAGCGCTACGCTGGACGCGTACAAGTGCGCCCGATTGACGGCAAGCGCTTCACCGAAGAACTGGATATCATGCGCGACATCTTCAACGATGCATGGTCCAACAACTGGGGCTTCGTGCCCTTCACCGTTGAAGAATTCCGTGAACTGGGCAAGGCACTGCGCATCATGCTGCCGGACGAGCTGGTGCAGATTGCCGCGGTGGACGGCCAGCCCGCCGCCTTCATTGTCGGCCTACCCAACCTGAACGAGGCCATCGACGGTCTTAACGGTCACCTGTTCCCGTTCGGCATTTTCAAACTACTGTGGCGGCTCAAGGTTCGTCACCCGCGCACTTCCCGCGTGCCTTTGATGGGCGTGCGCAAGCAATATCAGCATGGCCCACTGGGTGCAGCGCTGGCCTATGGCGTTATCGGCGCGATAGTGCGCGAACTACTTGCCTATGGTGCGCCTCATTGCGAGCTGTCCTGGATACTGGAAACCAACCGCGGCATGCGCAACATCATAGAAAGCATCGGCGGCCACGTTTACAAAACCTACCGCATCTACGAAAAAACCCTGTGACCCAGCCCCGGCACATCGCCATAGTCCTGGCCGCCGACCGCGGCCCGGCTGATCCGGTCGCCCGTGCCAGCGGCGCACCCTGCAAGTCGCTTACGCCGGTTGCCGGCAAAGCCATGTTATGGCGTGTAATCGATGCCTTGCAACAAACTGCGGCGATTGACGAAATCATTCTCGTCGGCCCCAGTCAAAACATTCTGGAGTCCCATCCAGAGCTGAAAGACATGCTAAAAAAAGCGGGCATAACCTGGGTTGCCCCGGCCGCCTCGCCCAGCGCCAGCGCGGCAAAGGCGATGCGTAGTGTTGCGAATGACAAGCCGGTCCTGCTCACCACCGCCGACCATGCCCTGCTGCAACCGGCCATGGTCGAGGCGCTTTTGACTGGCTCAACGGGAAAGGATTTTACGCTGGCCATGGTGACGTACGAAGACGTGATGCGGGCTTATCCCAACACCCGCCGCACCGCGATCCGTCTGCGCCCCGGCAAGGGCTATTGCGGCTGCAATTTATTCACGATAAATACCGCAAAAGGTCGGCAGTTAATTGATCTGTGGCAATCGGTGGAGTCCCAGCGCAAACACCCGGCGAAACTGGTGATCGGCATGCTGGGCTGGGGCGCGGTGCTGCGTTATGTGATTGGGCGCCTGTCGCTCGACCAGGCCTTTGCACGTCTTTCCCGAACGCTGGAAATGGACGTTGGGCCCGTGTTGTTAACCGACCCATCCGCCGCCATTGATGTCGATTCAATCGCCGACCTCAGATTGGTAGAAGATCTCCTGGCATCCAATCGCAAAACCCAGCCGGGCTAAAATTGATAGCCGACCGCTACCTCATCCGCGAAATTAGCCTGCCATTTGTGGCGATTACGCTGGGTCTGGTGCTTATCTTCGCCAGCTACAGCGCCACAGTTTATCTGACGGATGCCGCCAGCGGGCAACTCCCCATCGACATCGTATTAAAACTGATAGGCCTGAAAGTGCTGATTGCGCTGGAAGTGCTGTTGCCATTGGGCTTTTACCTGGGAATTATTTTCGGCCTGGGGCGTTTATACGGCGACCAGGAAATGACTGCACTGCAAGCCGGCGGCCTGAGCCGCGTGGGCATGCTGCGGCCGTTGCTGCGGGTGACGCTGCTCATGGCTGTTCTTGCGGGTTTACTCGCTGTTTTTGGCCGCCCCTGGGCCTATAGCCAGGTGTATAAGCTGGAAATCAGCGCCCAGGAACAAATAGATATCACCCGTCTCGACACCGGCCGCTTCCAGGACAGCGGCGACGGCAAATTTGTTTTTTACGCTGAAGATGCCCGGTCCCAGACCCTGGAAAACGTGTTTGCGGCGCTCGAAGAAAGCCGGGGTGAGGGTCAGCACCGCATCATCATCCGGGCTGAACGATTAACCCAGATTCCCCAGGAAGACGCGCCACCCACCCTGCAATTCCACCAGGGCCGGCTATACCGTCTGGATCCAGACGGCGCCGGCGATGAAGCGCTGCATTTCGGCACATTCAACTGGATTCCGCAGGCCTCCGACAGGGTCGTCGGCTATAAACGCAAGGCGGCATCCAGCGCCTCGCTGCTGTCCGCCACGGCTACCGACGACATCGCCGAGCGCCAATGGCGTTTTTCGCGTCCGATGGCAACCGTCTTTCTGGCGCTGTTGGGGATTGCTTTTGCGCGTTCATCGCCCCGTCGCGGGCGCACCGCCAATTCCTTTGCCGCGGCGGTAAGTTTCGCGCTTTATTACAATCTGGCCGGCATCGCCCGCACCTGGGTGGAGCAAGGCGACATCCCCCCCGTGCCGGGCATTTACTGGGTCGATGCGCTGGTTGGCGCATTGGCTTTGACGCTGTTATTCCGGCCCGGATTACGCTTTTACTAATGGCCATTCTTGATCGCTACATCCGGCTGCAACTGTTCCGCAACTATTTGCTGGTAAATGTGCTGCTGCTTGGCCTGTTCGCATTTCTTGACCTGGCGGTGCAACTGGAAGACGTCGGCAAGGGCGACTTTGGCACGCGTCAGGCCGTGCTGTTTACTTTGTATCACCTGCCGCGGCGCGCGATAGATTTATTTCCATTCGCCGCCCTGCTGGCCTCGGTTCTGGTGCTCGGTTCGATGGCATCCAACCGCGAACTTATCGTCATGCGTGGTGGCGGCCTGTCGCCCACCCGAATCACAGGCAGTCTGCTTAAAGCCGGCGGCTGGCTGCTGGCCGCGATTGTCGCGCTCGAATTATTCATCGCCCCGGCGCTGCAACAACGGGCCTTCCAGTTACGTGTAGCCACGGTGGCCGACAACACCGGCGAGAACGGGTCCGGCTTGTGGACTAAATCCGATGATGGCGTGGTTTTCATCGGTAGCCTGCGCCATGGGCGTATTCCCAGCAACGTCGAAATCTATGCGCTGGGCGAAGCCCAAACGCTGGAGTTTTACCTGCACGCCGAGAACGCCGACGTCGTCTCGCCCAGACTCTGGCGCCTGCACAACGTTACGCGCAAACAATTTGGCGACGCGGCTAAGACCAAACAGATCGACACGCTTGACTGGCGCCCCATTCTCTCGGCCGCCCAGCTACGCCTACTCGACCGCCCGCCGAACAGCCTGTCCGTACCCGACCTTTATCGCTACACCCGCTATCTGCAGGGCCAAGGGCAAAATACCCAGCGTTTTGATTTAACCCTATGGCAAAAGCTGGCATTGCCACTCACTGCGTTGGCAATGATTCTGCTCGCGGCGCCGCTTTCCTTCGCGAATCCACGCGGATCCAACCTGGGGTTGCGGGTCGTGGCCGGCGCGGCAATTGGCCTGACGGTTTATACCGCTATCCAGGTTCTGGCCAATCTGGGATTGCTGTTTAACCTGAATGCGCCACTGCTGGCCCTGGCCCCGGGCGTACTGATAACGACCGTCGCGCTCACTTGGCTACGCCGGCTGACTTAGAGGGCGCACAAAGAATAAATATTTTTCATAACCAATGAATATAGGCACTTATGTAGGTCGGATTAGCGAAGCGTAATTCGACCTACGCGTAACTCATTTTAGGTTTTGTCTACACCTGCTTAGACACGCCATTCGCCGGGGTTATGGCGACTAAGTTACACTTCATCAATACTTCCCCGGCGCCCCGTGCATTGCCTAAAGATGCTGATAGTTCTCAAATTTCCCGCTGAGGCGTGACTACCCGCGCCGCGTTGGTTCCGCCTGTGACCCAACGCCAACCCAGGATCGCAGTATCACCCACCAGCCAGACGCTAAAGATCGGGCTGGTCTACAACAAGCACAGCGGCCGCCACCTCAAACGCTGGGGTACGCAGAAAATTCCAGCAAACATTCCGGCGATTCAGGCCAGAACACCGGCTCAGGTGCACGCCGCATTGGCAGAACTGGCCGCACAGCAGGTGAACCTGCTGGTGGTTGCCGGCGGCGACGGCACGGTGCAATCCGTACTCAGCGAAATCATGCTGGACAGCCAATTCAAACAATTGCCACTGGTAGCGCTCATACCCACCGGCAGCACCAATATGACCGGCAGCGATGTCGGCACCGTGGATCTGCGAAACGGTGGCTGGCAACGCTTGCAGGACTGGGCGGAAAACCCCTGCAATCTGGCACAACGTGTTGTTCACCGGCCCGTTTTGAAGATTGAACCCGGCAACGGCAACCCCGCCTTTTGCGGCATGTTTTTGGGCGCCGGCGCCGTTTACCACGCCGTGCAGCACACCCAGCATAATTTGCATGGCATGGGTCTGCGTGGCGACCTAGGCCCGGGTTTAGCGCTGATGCGCTTTGCTAAATCTGTTGCCGGGCGCGACCGGCGTTATTTCTCACCGGTTGATGCGCGCCTGAACGACGCCAATGGGTATAGCGTGGAAGGCGAACAAATCTTGCTACTGGCCTCTACGCTTAGCCGCTTGCTGCTTAATTTCTATCCGTTTTGGGGCGTGGAAAATGCACCGGTACACTGGTCAACAGTGGCTGATGGCGCGCGCGGATTTTTGCGCAAAATACCCGCCGTGTGCCGGGGCAACGGCAAAAGCCTGGCGCCCAAACACGGCTACCAAAGTCATAACAGCGAGCGGATCGAACTGCTTTTCGACGGCGGCTATATCGTCGACGGCGAATTTTTCGAAGCCAGCAGGGAATCCGGACCCGTGGTATTAAGTTCAGCCGGCGAAGCCGCTTTTTTGAACCTTTAACCCGATGGCAGTAGTGGTTATATACAACGCTCAAGTAGCGTTAGATTCCCGTCAAGTTTCGATGGCACGGGGCCACTGTAGGGCAAGCGTGCCGCTTGCCAGGCAAGTCACAGACTTGCCCTACAGCAGAATACGCTGTATCTGAATCTTGTGCAGAACCACTATGGCAGATGATGATTTACGCTTGGCACTCACCGAGATCGCCGGCCCCTGCCGCAGCCACCTGACCCGCGAATTACGCCCGCTGACCGACGCGCTGAAAGACACTTACAAAGATTCCCTGCTGGCCATCGTGTTCTATGGTTCCTGTTTGCGCACCGGCGATGTCTACAACGGCCTTAACGATTTTTACGTAATCGTGGACGGGTACCGCCGCGCGCACGGCCATGTCATAAGCGCAGCGTTTAACCACCTGATTCCAACCAACGTGTATTACCTGGAACGCGCCACGGAACAGGCGACGCTGCGCGCGAAATACGCGGTGCTAAGCCTGGATCAACTCGAAGAAGGCGCCACACACTGGTTTCAGTCCAGCGTATGGGGGCGTTTCGCGCAACCGCTGGCAATTATCCATGTTGCCAGCGATTCCATGGCGCTGCGTGTGCGCGCCGCTTGTGGTCAGGCGGTGATCACCTTGCTGCAACGTGCACTGCCCATGTTGCCGGCACAACTGGATAGCGCCGGCGCGTTTTCGCAGACCCTGGGCTTGAGTTACAGCACGGAGCTGCGTGTGGAAAGCAAGACGCGAGGCGCGGATTTGATTGCAGAAAACGCCGACGAATATCACCGGCGCTGGCTGCTCGTACTGCCGCACCTGGCGTTTTCGTACTGCGCGCACGGCGATGTCATTACCTTTGATATTCCAAAAAATACTCGACGTATCGCCGCAATTGCCTGGCCTTTACGCCGGTTTCAAGGCAAGAGCCTGTCGGTGCTGCGGCTGGTCAAGGCCTGCTTTACCTTCAGCGGCGCGATTGACTATGCGGCGTGGAAACTGGAACGCCATACCGGCGAGAAGATTAACGTAACGCCGCGCTTACGGCGTTTCCCGCTTATCTTCGGCTGGCCCGTGCTGTGGCGATTGTTCCGGCGCAAGGTTGTGCGCTGATTTCTGTCGGGAACTTATCAGTCTAAACCCCTGGTGCAGGCCGCCGGCCCATGCGCTGATCACAAACAAAAGCAGGATGCCGGGCACGCCACGAGCGCAAACAAAATACGCGATTAACCCGCCGACCCAGAACCGGGCAACGGCGTCGATCATGCCCAGCCACCAGGTAGGACGCAGCAAACGCGCAAGCGCCCAGACCACCCCCAGGGTGCCGAACATACTCACAAACAACAGCCCGAAATCAGACAGCGCCTGCGGCCCGCTTGGCCCGCCAAACCAGGCATTGATGTTCAGCATCAGTTCCAGAAGACGCGTGGCAACCGGCGGAAACACCAACAGACCGGTAACGATTAAATCACCGGCCGCCCAGAAGCGAATCAGATTTTCTCGAGTAATCGTCATAGGTCGTCCTAACGGCAAATATCGCCACCTGTGGCCACAAATTCCTGCGCTTTTTCCGCCATGCCTTCGGCCAGCGCGTCGTCGGGTGAAGCTATGCCTTTCTGCGCTGCGAACTCACGCACTTCCTGGCTAATCTTCATGGAACAGAATTTGGGCCCGCACATGGAACAGAAATGCGGAAATTGGGACACGGTCGGGTAACGTCGGCCGCAAGCTGGGCGGATGCGAATAATTCCTTGGGTATGGCGCTCATGGACAGTTCCGTTTCAATGCGATGGGCGGACAACATTAAAACATGCCTGAGCGGTTGTGCGCAGCGACAGCTGGCCTGAAAGTTACACATCGTTCGGAATGGCGCGGTTGACTCGCATGTCCAGGAGGGCATTTTCTACGTCCCCTTCCTGCGTATTTAGTCCGATGCAACGCATCTGGATTCCAAGCATAATACCCCCCGCAAATAAACTTCGAACGCGGCAATGACGCAGCCACATTCTGACAATCCGAAATCAAGCACGCGCAAGGCGCTGAACTGGAAGCAGCGGCTATTGTTGCCACCGGCGGTATGGCTGGTGACCGTGTTCACCTGGTTTGTGCGCCTGACCTGCCGCGTTACGGTAGTTCAGGGCCGCGAGCAAATTGATTTAGCGCAGGCGCGTGGCGGGGTGATGATTCCCTGCGGCTGGCACCAGCGGCTATTGATCAGCGGTATCTTTCTCGCCAAAACGCTGCCACGAGGCATGCGCGCGGGCTTTTTGATCAGCCCTTCGCGGGAAGGTGAATTCATCTCGCGGGTAGCCCGCAATCATGGCACGACACCGGTACGCGGTTCGCCCAGCCACGGCGGCGGTACACAGGCTTACGCAACCACACTGGACAGTATGCAAAAAGGCGTGTCGCCAATGATGTTTGGCGATGGGCCACGCGGGCCGGCAAGGGTGTTTAAACGCGGCGCGGTGGTGCTGGCACAACGCAGCGGCCAACCCATGATGCCGATCGGCATTGCGCTCAACCGCTACTGGCAAATCAAAAGCTGGGACCAGACTTTGATTCCAAAACCCTTTGCGCATTTTACCGTGGTCGTGGGCGAGCTCTGGTATGTGCCCAAGGTGGTATCGCCTGAGGAAATCGACCGAATCGCCAAACGGCTCGGCGACCAGATCGACGCGCTTACCGCCACCGCTGAAGCTGCATTAAAGTAATGGCCCAAAAGTAATGTCCCACCCACGCGTACTCATCGCGTTCGCGCAAGCCGTGGGGGATGCGGAACTTGATGAATTCGCTGACCATTGGCCAACCGCTTTGGCAGCGCGTTTACGCGGTATGCGTGCCGCCTCGGCGCGTGCGCATTCAATGACGGGCTATCGCCTGCTGGAACTCGGCCTGGGTCTGGTTAATGCCGAAGGCGCCCGTCTTGCCGCCCTGAAAGCTGACAGCAACGGCCGCCCGGTTTTGCCCGATGGGCCGGATTTCAATATCTCGCACAGCCGCGGACTGGTGGGCTGCGCGATTGGCGTCGGTTGCCGAGTAGGCTTTGATATTGAGCGCATCCGCCAAATCAACACCCAGCGCCTGATGCGCTTTTTAAGCCCAGAAGAAGCCACCACCAGCGCCCGCAACCCGGAGGTTTTCTTCAGCGCCTGGGCTGCGCGCGAGGCTAGCGTCAAGGCCGGTGGCAAAGTCGGCCTGGCGCGTATTTCGCGGGTGGAAATCGACGACGGAGTCAGCCGTATCGACGGCGAAGCCTGGCATCTGACCTATCCCGTGCTGGCGTCGGAATACGCGGCTTGCCTGGCCTGCGGCCAGGCCGATGTCGAAATTCAAATTCAGGACTTCAGTGCGTCTCTTAGGGATTGCTGAAAAAGTCCATCCTTGGACCCCAGTTATATATTTAAGGCATGGACGCAACACAAAAACGTGGTTTTTGAGTTGCTTCATTTTCAAGCACTTACCGTGCTCACCTAGTAAGACTTAAAAAGGGTTGGCACATCCCTGTACCAAGCGGAAACTGCTAAAAAACTGCGTTTTTCAGCAGTTTCCTAATAAAATAAAGTCCAGCATAAACTTTGTGATCAATCAACCGGCCTTCGTCCGCACGCGCAGCCAGCCAGTCTGATATTTCACGTAAAGGCACACGTCGCACGGTGATATTTTCGCCGTCTATCCCGCCGCCCTCGCCCACCTGCTGCAGATCAAATGCGCGCACCATGGTGACGATTTCCGAGGTCATGCCCGGCGAAGACGGCCCCTGATAAATACGCTCGACCCGCGCCGCGCGGTAGCCGGTTTCTTCCACCAGTTCGCGTGCCGCAGCCTGATCCGGGGTTTCCTTTGTGCGCCCGGCTTCGTCGCCGATGATACCGGCAGGCAGCTCGATTACAGTCACGCCTACAGGCGCACGAAATTGTTCGACCAGCAGCAGCTCATCCTCCGGCGTAATCGCCAGAATATGCACCGCGCCGCTTGCGGTAACGCGTTGCACATATTCCCAACGGCCCTTTTTGACCAGGCGCAGGAATTTGCCCTGATGCAGTATTTCGGTATTTGCCATGGCGTATCTGGTTACGAAAGGATGCGCCCATGCTAGTCCGGGTTCGGCGCCGAAAAAAGTGTTGGTTGTTTTAACGGAGACACAATCTCACCCGCTTATGGTTATGAACACAGAGGCGCCCCGAGGCGCACAGAGAGCCTGGCAGAAGGTTTGGCTCGTCATAAACTCTTTCCTCTGTGCGCCCATGTGCGCCTCTGTGGTTTTGAAAAAAGGCGATTAAAGCAGGTGTACTCAGGCGACGCTGCTTTGCGGATAAATCTGCGTAACTTTGCTGGTGCGCTCGACTTCAGCCCAGTGAATGATCTCGATAATGCCATCAAAATTCTCGGCCAGGGCGGTACAGGACTCCACCCAGTCGCCGGAGTTGTAGTAGGTCACGCCGTCCAGGTCCTTTTGCTCGGCGTGGTGGATATGGCCACAGACTACGCCGTCGAAGCCACGCCGGCGCGCTTCGTGCGCCACTGCCTTTTCGAATTCGGAGATAAAATTCACCGCCGATTTCACCTTGTGCTTGGCATAGGCCGATAGCGACCAGTAAGGATAACCCAAGCGTGCCCGCGCGAAATTCACATAGCGGTTGGCGCGCAGCAGGGTGGTGTAGGCCACATCGCCGATCACCGCCACCCACTTGTGATAACGGGTGACCACATCAAACAAATCGCCGTGGATTACGAACAGTTTGCGGCCATCGGCAGTCTCGTGCACGGCATCGTTGACCACATGGATATTGCCCATGCCCAGCTCGTAGTCCACAAACTTGCGCAGGAAGTCGTCGTGATTCCCGGTTACGTAGTAAACCTGCGTGCCGCGCTTGGATTTGGTGAGTATCTTGCGAATTACATTGGTGTGTTCCTGCGGCCAGTAGAAGCTGCTTTTCAGGCGCCAGCCGTCGATGATGTCACCCACCAGATACAGCTTTTCGTACTGGTTGTATTTCAGAAACTCGGTTAGCCGTTCGGCCTGACAACCGGCCGTGCCCAAATGCACATCTGAAATCCAGAGCGTGCGGTATTTGCTATTTTGCCGGGTCGTGTTCTGTCTTTCCTCTTGCATGTTTATTTCTCTCTTTTATGTTTCGGGGAAATTCTAGAACCTGCGAATAGCCGCAATATGACGAATTGGTTGCAGTTTTATTACATCAACAGGGATTTCAAGCTGATCAAAAATCTCAATACTGCTAACATTCGCGCCTTTTACAGCCACCACTAATGGCTTGTGGGCACTACAAAATATGCAAAAGATTAAAGTTCTGATTGTGGGCGGCGGCGGACGCGAACACGCCCTGGCCTGGAAAACGGCGCAGTCTGCACAAGTCGAAGAAGTGCTGGTGGCACCCGGCAATGCGGGCACGCATCTGGAGCCCGGCGTACGTAATGTGGACATAGCCGCGGACGATGTTGAGGGCCTGCTCAGCCTGGCCAAACAAGAGCAAATCGGGTTGACGATTGTTGGTCCAGAGGTCGCACTCGGCGCCGGTATTGTTGACCGCGTTACGGAGGCCGGGCTTGCCTGTTTCGGCCCGACCCGGGCCGCCGCCGAACTGGAAACGAGCAAGGCCTTTTGCAAGAATTTTCTGGCTCGGCATAACATCCCCACTGCCGCCTATGGCGTGTTCGAAGACGTGGACGCAGCCGTGGCCTACATCCGGGAACAGGGCGCGCCGATTGTGGTCAAGGCCGACGGTCTCGCCGCGGGCAAGGGCGTGATTCTGGCGCAAAGCGAAGAACAGGCCATCGCCGCCGTACGCAACATGCTCGCCGGTAACAGTTTCGGTGCCGCGGGCCGGCGTGTGGTTATAGAAGAATTTCTGCAAGGCGAAGAAGCCAGCTTTATCGTTATGGCCGACGGCGAAAACGCCCTCGCTCTTGCCAGCTCGCAGGACCACAAGGCTGCGCTGGACGGCGATCTGGGCCCCAACACCGGCGGCATGGGCGCGTATTCTCCGGCGCCGGTGGTCAGCGCGGAGGTTGCCGAGCGCGTGATGCAAAGCGTTATCAAACCCACCATCGATGCCATGGCCCGGGAAGGCCGCCGCTTCACCGGATTCCTGTACGCCGGAATCATGGTTACACCTGCCGGTGAAACCAAAGTGCTGGAATTCAACGTACGTATGGGCGATCCCGAAACTCAGCCCATTATGCTGCGCCTGCAATCCGATCTGGTCGCACTTGTGCAGGCCGCCCTGGCGGGCAAGCTCGGCGAGACGCAAGCCGATTGGGACCCGCGCGCCGCACTCGGCGTGGTGATGGCGGCCGGGGGCTACCCCGAGGCCTATGCCCAGGGCGACTCCATTACCGGGCTCGACCTTTACGAACCTGACGGCACCAAGGTATTCCACGCAGGCACTGCCATGCGGGACACAGATGTTGTAACCGCAGGTGGGCGGGTTTTATGCGTGTGTGCGCTCGGAGACACCGTCGCGCAGGCGCAGGAAAAAGCTTACCAGCGGGTGGGTGACATCAATTGGCCAAACGTGCATTATCGGCATGACATCGGCTATCGTGCGATAAGTCGGAGATAAGTCGGGGGGCTAAAACACATGAACAAAGGAATGATTAACATGCGTTTACGTTTTTCCTGGGCGCTTTCCGCCGTCTTGGCACTAGCCCTGATACCCGCCGCGTACGCCTGTACCCGTGCCGACGGCCAAGTCATCGGCTGGGTCGAAAAAGGCAAGATCATGCCCTGGGGGGTAGTGACCAAGTTGAAGATGGACACCGGTGCTTTGACCTCCTCCATGCAAGCCGAAGACATCGAAAAATTCAAAAAAGATGGCGCAAAATGGGTGCGCTTCAAAGTAGAAATCGAAGACGAATCCACCGGCAAAAAAGTAGAGAAGGCATTCGAGCGCAAGGTACTGCGCCGGGTCAAGCTCAGTGGCGCCGGCGGCGTCGACCACCGCGTATCCGTACTGATGAAGCTCTGC
>JBDNIO010000238.1:0-6892 GCA_041688215.1 Salinisphaeraceae bacterium
CCACGTCATTGCGAGCGCCCCAGTCCGCCTATCGGTCGGCCACGAACCGAAATGAACGTGGGCAGCTACAGAGCAAGGTGGAAATCGTCTTTGCGAGGAGGCCGCAGGCCGACGCGGCAATCCAGGCTGAGCCTTACCTGCGGCACCCACTTGATGATGCCTGTACCCTGGATTGCCGCGCGCCCTGCGGGCGCTCGCAAAGACGCAGAGAGCAAAGCGTTTTTGCGAACTTCCAGTCCGTCCTGACTTTGAGTGTGTACGAAGTTCATTAAAAATAAGCAACTTAGATATTATGTTCATTAAGAGGAGGCGTAGCCGACGCGGCAATCTTCGGCTGGATAGTGAGATTGCCACGCTACGCTCGCAATAACTCCTCGTCGTTGCAAGTGATTTGGATTTCATAAACGATCTTATGCAAGCCCCAACCGAAATAAAACTGCGCCGTCAATCCAAACTGTTGCAAGTCAGTTTTGAGGATGGTGCAAGCTTTGACCTGCCCTGCGAGTATCTGCGCGTGTTTTCGCCATCCGCCGAAGTGCGGGGACACGGTGCGGGCGAGGGCGAACTGGTCACGGGCAAGCGCGGCGTGAATATCGAGCGCATC
The DNA here is from genome assembly GCA_041688215.1 of Salinisphaeraceae bacterium. Lineage (GTDB taxonomy): Bacteria > Pseudomonadota > Gammaproteobacteria > Nevskiales > Salinisphaeraceae > JBDNIO01. Next base: position 605 of record JBDNIO010000238.1, read on the forward strand.
GAGCCCATTGGCAACTACGCCGTGCGCCTGTGCTTTGACGATGGCCATAATACCGGGCTGTTTTCCTGGGCAGGCTTGCGTGAACTGGGCGAAGGCTACGAGGCCAACTGGCGGTACTATCTGCACAGACTGCAAGCCAACAACGCAACCCGGGATTGAAGCCTGTAGCGCAAGCGGCACGCCTGCCCTGCAGGTACAGGCAGCGGGCAGACCTTTCCGCCGATTGCCTGTACACTTTTGCGCTCTGCAAGATTCGGAAATAAGCAAACATGAATGACCAGGGCAAGCCGCAAGACAGCATAGACTTCGGTTACGAACAGGTTCCGCGCGGCGAAAAAACCGCACGCGTAGGTGCAGTGTTCGATTCGGTTGCCGGCAAATACGATTTAATGAACGACCTCATGTCGTTCGGTGTTCACCGGTTGTGGAAGCACTTTACCGTGCAACTGTCTGCGGTGCGCAGCGGCGAACGCGTGCTGGACCTGGCCGGCGGCACCGGTGATTTATCCGCGGCTATGGCCAAACGCGTGGGTGCGGAGGGTCTGGTCGTTTTATCCGACATCAACGGCTCCATGCTGCAACGCGGGCGCGACCGCCTGGCGGATCGGGGCGTAGTCGGCAATCTGACTTGCGCCCAGATAAACGCGGAGGCGTTGCCGTTCGCGGATGCCAGTTTCGATTGTGTAACCATCGGATTTGGCCTGCGTAACGTTACCGATAAACCCGCGGCTCTGGCCGAAATGCAGCGTGTGCTGGCCCCGGGCGGACGCGCCCTTATTCTGGAATTTTCCAAGCCGCAGGTGCCGGGCTTGAGCGGTCTGTACGATGCCTACTCTTTTAACGTTTTGCCGCGTCTGGGCAAAATCGTGGCCGATGATGAAGACTCCTATCGTTACCTGGCCGAATCGATCCGAATGCACCCCGATCAGGACACCTTAAGGGGCATGATGGAAACCGCCGGCTTCGCCCGCTGTGGCTATTACAATTTAACCGGCGGCATCGTCGCGGTGCACCGCGGCTATAAAGTATGAAGCTGCCGAGTGCCCTGCTTGGCGCGCTGGAGATTGGTCTTAATCAGTATCTATCCGGCGACGAAGCTGCGCTGGAGAGTTGCGCGGCGCTGGCCGGGTGTTCGCTGGCGGTTCATCTCACTGATCTGGACCTGGCGCTTTATTTTCTGCCGCACGCGCACGGCCTGCAGCTGGTGGACTATCTGAGTGAACCGGCGGACGTGCGTTTGTCCGCGCCATTGCCGGTGTTTGCGCGCACGCTATTCGCCGGAGACGAGGCCTCGGTGATGGGTGCGGGTTTACGCATCGAAGGCGATGTCGGCCTGGCCCAGGGTTTTGCGCGCATGTTTCAGCATATCGATCTGGATATTGAAGACTGGCTGGAACCACGCATAGGCGAAATGCCCGCGCATTTTCTGGGGCGCGCGCTGCGCGGAGCCAGCACATTCGCGCGTCGCGCCGCGAGTACGTTATCACTGGATGCGGCCGAATACCTGCGCGAAGAAACCCGTGATCTGGTGCATCGCGAAGAAGTTGAAAACTGGACGCGCGAGGTCGACCGCCTGCGCGCCGACACTGACCGTTTGAGCGCACGCCTGCGCCGATTACAGCAGAGATAGATAAAGGTTCTAACGTTGACTCAGGTACCGCATAAAACCACATCTTCTTCCAGTGGCGCTCGACTATTTATTTACGTATTCCATATTAGTTGCTTTCACCCACCCTCGATTATGAACACAGAGGCGCCCGGAGGCGCACAGAGGGCCTTGCTTGTCTTAAAACTTTTCCTCTGTGCGACTCTGCGCGCCTCTGTGGTTTTACAAAAAGGGAAAATTAAGGCGTGTGGAGTACAACGCCGCCAAGACCTGATTCAGCGAGAGAGTCACAAACATGTTTAGCCGTACCCGCCGCTTGTGGCAGATACACCGCACTGTGCGCCGCTTTGGCCTGGGCGAATTGCTCGAAGGCCGCGCGCCGGGCTGGCTGCTGGGGCGTGGCCGGCGCCACGATGACCCCATCGGTGTACGCATCCGTCTGGCGCTGGAATCGCTGGGGCCGGTGTTCGTCAAGTTCGGGCAGACGTTGTCTACCCGTCGCGATTTACTGCCGCCGGACATCGCCGAAGAGCTGGTCAAGCTGCAGGACCAGGTGCCGCCGTTTGCCGGCGAAGAAGCGCGCATCGCGGTAAGTGCGGCTTATGGCAAACCGCTGGAAGAGGTATTTGCAGCGTTTGAGACCGAGCCCCTGGCGGCTGCCTCCATAGCGCAGGTGCATGTTGCGCGGCTGCATCCCAAGCCTGGTGAAACCGAGGGCATGGAAGTCATCGTCAAAGTCCTGCGGCCGGGCATCAAGGCGCAGATTGCCCGCGATCTGGCGTTAATGCATATGATTGCGGATATGGCCGCGCGTTATCTGAGTGAAGCCCATCGTCTACGTCCGCGTGAGGTGGTGGCCGAGTACGAACGCATTATCTACGACGAGCTGGACATGATTCGCGAGGGCGCGAATTGCAGCCAGCTGCGGCGCAACTGGCTGGGGTCAGACCTGATTTACCACCCCATCGTGTTGTTTGACTACACGCGTGAAAATCTGCTGGTAATGGAGCGTATTCACGGTATACCGGTGGATGATGTCGACGCCCTGAAAGCCGCCGGGGTGAATTTTCAGGTGCTGGCCGAGCGCGGCGTGGAGATATTTTTCAAACAGGTATTCCGGGATAACTTCTTCCATGCGGATATGCACCCCGGCAATATTTTTGTCGATGCCAGCAATCCCGAGCGCCCGCGCTACATCGGCGTGGACTTCGGCATTGTCGGCTCGCTGAATCCTTCCGACCAGCGTTACCTGGCGGAAAACTTTCTGGCGTTTTTCAATCACGATTACCGGCGCGTGGCGGAGTTGCATATTGAGTCCGAGTGGGTGCCATCGGATACGCGCGTGGACGAATTCGAGGGCGCGATCCGCAGTGTGTGCGAACCCATTTTCAACAAGCCGCTGGCAGAAATTTCCTTCGGCGTGATTCTGATTCGTCTGTTTGCCACCGCCCGGCGCTTCCAGATGGAAGTACAGCCGCAACTGGTGCTGCTGCAGAAAACCGTGCTGAATGTAGAGGGCCTGGGGCGCCAGCTTTATCCGGAACTGGACCTGTGGAAAACCGCCAAGCCGGTGCTGGAGCAATGGATGCGCGAACGCTTAAGCCCGGCTGCAACGCTGGAGCGCGTGCGCACCCACCTGCCGTTAATGCTGGAAACGCTGCCGCAGCTGGCCGGTACCTGGGCGCGACGCATCGAAAGCGGGGTTGACCCCTCCGCGCAAAAAACCGAACGCGCGCTGGCGCAGATCAGTGCCGATATTCGCACGGCAAACCGGGCTACGCGCTTGAGCATCGTGGGCACCGGGTTGCTGGTGTCTGGCGTAATTGCCGCCGTCCTGCCGCTTTGGTGGCCGTGGCCTGCGCTGGGTTTGAGTGCCGTGGGTTTGTGGTGCCTGTGGCGGTCTCGCGTTAAATAGCCCCGATCGGCCTGTAGGGCAAGACTGTGTCTTGCCCTACAGGGGCGGCTCAGGCCGCGGCGGATTTGCTTTTGAAGTTGCCGGTTTTGGCGACCAATTCCATGGCGAGTTCGACACGTTCTGAAGCGGACTTGGGTATTTTGGTAAGCGCTTCGACTTTTTTCAGCCGCTCCAGCAGACCTGCCTGATTGGCGATTTGTATGTTCAGCCCCGGCCGGGCGTTATATTCAAGGACTAACGGGCCCAGGTCGCGGTCGAGTACGATATCTACGCCCAGATATCCAAGTTGGGTCAGGTCGTAAGAGCGTGCGGCCAGTTCCATTTGCATCTGCCAGTCGGGGATTTCTATGCCGTTAATGGAGTTGCCGGTATCGGGGTGCTCGTCCAGAACGCGGTCGAACCACACGCCGTCGACGGTACGTCCGGTGCAGATATCAATGCCCGCCCCGATGGCGCCCTGGTGCAAGTTGGCCTTGCCGTCGGACTGGCGTGTGGGCAGGCGCACCATGCTGGCAATCGGCAAGCCGCGAAAGACAATGGTGCGGATGTCGGGCACGCCCTGGTAGCTGACCGGGTCGAAAATGGAATGCGGTTTGACGCGGTATTCAATAATGGCCTTGTCCGGCAGGCCGCCCAGGCTGTACATGCCGGACAATACGTTGGAGACGAAGTGCTCCACGTCGCCGGCGGAGATGATGATGCCGGAGGATTTGATGTATTTGACCCCGCGGCGCCCGCTGATAACCATGATCCCGTTGCCGCCCGAACCCTGCGCGGGTTTGATCACGAAGTCCTTGTGGTCGCCGATGATCTTTTCCAGATCACGCACCTGGTACTCGATTTCGATCACGCCGTACAACTCTGGCACGGCGATGCCCGCGTCGATGGCCAGGCGTTTGGTTTGCAGTTTGTCGTCCACCAGCGGGTAAAACTTGCGCTGGTTGTAGCGCATGATGTAATCGCCGTTGCGCGCGTTCATGTTGAGCAGGCCCATGCGGTTTAAGGTCCACGGCATAACCAGGGGCGGGTTACGCCGCGCTAGCCGGTGCAACAGGCGCAATCGGCGGGGGATTAGCGACACTATTTGATGCCACCCGGCGGTACGACGGAACGAAAACGGCGAAGTTCCGACAGACGGTAGCCCGTATAACGGCCCATGAGCAGGGTAATGGCCAGCAGCACCAGAAGAAGTTCCGGGAATACGAATACCAGGTAGCCGATCCATTCGTTGTTCATCACCACATAGCCCAGGCTGGCTACGAACAGGCTGCCCAGGCCGGCGGTAAGGGCCTCGCGCGCACCCGACTCATCCCAGGTGAGCGACATGCGCTCGATGGTCATGGCCAGAATTACCATGGGGAACAGGGCGATGGAAAGGCCATTCTGGAAGCCCAGTTTCAGGCTGAGAACGGAAACTCCGGCCATGAGCAAAATCACGATAATCAGCACCGAGGCCAGCCGTGGGACGAGCAATAATTTAAGTCGTTCCAGATAAAACCGGAGTAACACACCAATCGCCACCAGGGTGGAGAACAGGATGATGCCCCACAATAGCTTGGTTTCGCGAAAAGCCAGCGCGATCAGAATGGGCATGAAGGTGCCGAAGGTTTTGAGGCCGACAAAGTTGCGCAACAGCACCACCACGAATGCGCCAATGGGCACGGTAAGCAGGATGCGATAGACGTTTTGGGTGGCAATGGGTAACGAGAATAACGAGAATTCCAGAACGCTGGAATCGATCAGGCGGGCGCGTTGCTGGGCAACACTGAGTATCTCGCGTGAGCTACGCGCAATGGAGAATTTAACTTCCGCCGGATTGGCGCCTTTTACGCTGACCAGCGGCTTGTCGCCGACCTGCCAGACAAGTATGTCTTTAGGAATGCCACGCGCCCCGGTTTTGGGGTTAAAAGCAATCCATTCCTTGTCGTCGTAGACCTCAATCCACGGCATGAGACCGCCCTCACGCAGGCGGTCCTCCATTCTCAGAACATAAATAATACGCGTGGGGATGCGCGCGCCGGCCAGAATGTGGCGAATCTCGCGCACGCGTTCGAGCTCATCCGTGGATGCTTCGCGCAGCAGGTTGACGTCTTCATCCGGGGTCGGGTCGTTAAATCGTTGCAACAACTCGCGCGTAAAGGAGGAAATATCCGCCGACTCCGAACGCACGTCCGCCAGCAGTGAAAACACAGCGGAACGCTCGGGTTCAGGGTAATCCGGCACCGCTGGGTAATCCGGTTTGGGGGTCGTGCGTTTGCGGTTTTCCTCGCGGTCTTCGGTGACAACGATGCGGTAATACAGCGTTTGCCTGCCACGCACCTCGCGGGCGGCCCACAGCGCACGGTTGTTCTGGTCTTCCTTCTCTGTGGCCAAGCCGAAGCTGGAGGAAATGTAGTCTTCATCCAGCACCGAAAAACCCGGGGGTTGCGAAGGTGTGGTCAGTTCCACCTTGGCGGAGCGCCCGCGGCCGTTGAAGGTCAGGGTGGCTTCAGCCGTCCATACCTCGGTTTGTTCGGTGGGGCTCAGCGGCAGGCCCAGGCGGTTTACCTTATAGGCGCAGAGGCTGGCGCCGACAATCGTGAGCGCCAGCGCCAGTACATAAAGGTGCAGGTTTTTCACAGCCCGGCCTTGCTTTTTTCCTCGAGCTCTTCGTGGTCAAGCAACTCGCTGTCCTCATCGCAGGTCGGGTTCATGGTGAAGGTGCGGGATACGTCGATATAGCCGAGATGCTCTATCGTACGGCGGCCGATAAGCAGGGGATAGTTGA
>JBDNIO010000239.1:0-2883 GCA_041688215.1 Salinisphaeraceae bacterium
AATGAGTGCACCCGCCGAAACGATTACCCAAGATTACGACGTCGCCGATATAACGCTTGCCCCCTGGGGCCGCAAGGAAATCAACATCGCCGAGACCGAAATGCCCGGCCTGGTCGCGCTGCGTGCAGAATTCAAGGACCAGCCGCTCAAGGGCGCACGCATCGCCGGGTCTTTGCACATGACCATCCAGACCGCGGTGCTGATCGAAACCCTGGCCGCGCTCGGCGCCGAAGTACGCTGGGCCTCTTGCAACATCTTCTCCACCCAGGACCACGCCGCGGCCGCGATCGCCGAATCCGGCGTGCCGGTGTTCGCCTACAAGGGCGAAACTATGGATAAATACTGGGAATACTGCCACCGCATTCTGGAATGGCATGACGGCGGCGTCCCGAACATGATTCTGGATGATGGAGGCGACGCCACCATGCTGGTCGTGCTCGGCGCCAAGGCCGAGAAAGACGCCTCGGTACTGGACAACCCCGGCTCCGATGAAGAGATCGCGCTGTTCAAGTCCATCAAGAAGCGCCTGGACAGCCAGCCCGGCTATTACCAGAAACGTACCGATGCGATTAAAGGCGTCACCGAAGAAACCACCACCGGCGTGCTGCGTTTATATCAAATGCAAAAACAGGGCACGCTGACCTTTCCGGCGATTAACGTCAACGACTCGGTAACCAAATCCAAGTTCGATAACTTGTATGGTTGCCGCGAATCTCTGGTCGACGGCATCAAGCGTGCTACTGACGTAATGGTCGCCGGCAAGGTGGCAATCGTGGCCGGTTACGGCGACGTAGGAAAGGGTTCAGTGCAATCACTTAAAGGTCTGGGCGCAACCATCTGGGTTACCGAAATCGACCCCATCAACGCGCTGCAAGCCGCGATGGAAGGCTACCGCGTGGTTAACATGGAAGATCCGGGCGTAGTTGAAGCGGCGGATATTTTCGTCACCACCACCGGTAATTTCCAGGTACTGACCCACGACCACCTCAAGCGCATGAAGAACCAGGCCATCGTATGCAACATCGGCCACTTCGACAACGAAATCGATGTGGCCTCGTTAAAGCAATACGAGTGGGAAAACATCAAGCCACAGGTCGATCACATCATCTTCCCGGATGGCAAGCGTATTATTCTGCTGGCCGAAGGCCGCCTGGTAAACCTGAGTTGCGGCACCGGTCATCCGAGTTTCGTAATGTCGAACAGCTTCACCAATCAGGTTTTGGCGCAGATCGAACTGTTTTGCCACGGCGAAAAGTATGCCAATGAAGTTTACGTGCTGCCCAAGCATCTGGATGAGAAGGTCGCGCGGCTGCATCTGAATCGTATCGGGGTACGCCTGACCACCCTCACCCAGGAACAGGCCGACTACATTAGCGTGCCGGTGGAAGGGCCTTATAAAGCGGATCATTATCGCTATTGATTAACGTGAGGCGTGAGGCGGTCAAGAGGAAACATCACGACCTTGACGTGTGGCGCGATGGCATCCGTTTAGTAACTCTGCTGTATAAAGCGACTGCGCGGTTCCCGGCCGTAGAGAAGTTCGGGTTAACCGCGCAGTTGCGTCGCGCGGCCGTCAGTGTACCGTCCAACATCGCCGAGGGGGCGCGCGGTCAACACAAAAAGACTTCGCGCGTTTTTTATATATGGCGCGAGGGTCACTGTCAGAAATCGATACTCAAGGGCGCCTCTAAAAATAGTGATTTTCGCGTCGTGGCAAGAAAGCGCCGCGCGCAGAACCGCAGTGTATGTGTTGTATACATGAGGATTCGAGCACGGCGCTGACGCAGCCCACGGCGTGAAAAGTGCACTTTTAGAGGTGCCCTCAAGTAATTGTCGCCCGGCAACTCGGGTTTCGAGCAGCGAACGAAGAATTAGACGAATTGTTGGACAGCTTGTTCGCCAAAATAACGTCGCTCATCAGGAGCGTAAACCATGACCCAAAAAATGACTGACCACCCCGCCTCACGCCTCACACCTCACGCCTCACGCTCTTTCAGCTTCGAGTTTTATCCGCCCAATGGTGATAAAGGTGCCCAAGTACTGGCGGCTGGGCGTAACAAACTCGCCGAGTTAGGCCCCGCTTTCTTCTCGGTAACTTTCGGCGCCGGTGGCACCACACGCTCGGGCACGCTGACCACGGTAGTCGACACCATGCGCGAAACCGGCGTGCCCACCGCGCCGCATCTTTCCTGCATTGAAGGTACACGCGAGTCGATCAGGGAAATGCTGGACAGCTATCGCGATGCCGGCGTGGACCGCATTGTCGCGTTGCGGGGCGACATTCCGGAGGGCGGCGAAAGGCCTGGCGTGTTTTCTTATGCCAGCGAACTGGTTGGCTTCATCCGCCAGGAATATGGCGACCGATTCCATCTGGAAGTGGGTTGTTATCCAGAAACACATCCGGAAACGCCGGACCCTGGCGCAGACCTGGATAACTTCGTCAGCAAGGTTGACGCCGGCGCCGATGCGGCCATGACGCAGTATTTCTACAACGCTGATGCCTATTTCGACTTTGTTGAACGTGCTACTGCACGCGGCGTGAGCATTCCCATCGTACCGGGCATCATGCCCTTCCCCGGCTGGCCACAGATCGAGCGCTTCTCCGCCATGTGCGGTGCCGATATCCCGCGCTGGATCGCAACCCGCATGGCCCATTATCACGCCAGCGACGATCAGCAATCCGTGCGCGAATTCGGCATCGATGTCGTCACTTCGCTGTGCACCAGGCTGCTCGATGCCGGCGCGCCCGGGCTGCATTTTTACGCCCTGAACCGCGCCGAGCCCAGCACCACCCTCTGGCGTAATCTGGGGCTCTCCGGCGCAGCCGCACGTAAACAGGCCGTTTAGGGGGCTGCTGAAAAACACAGTTTTTCGTCAGCCCCT
>JBDNIO010000240.1:0-2521 GCA_041688215.1 Salinisphaeraceae bacterium
ATTCCGGACAAGTGCTTCGCACTTTCCGGAATGACGCAAGGAATAACCGAACTTCATGTCTCCATCGGCCGTGCTCTTACGAACTGCTCATGCGGTAAGCGTTTGCTCTCCAGCGCGCAAAATTTTGTGGGACAGCAGTGATGCAACACATACCCCCACATATACTATTTCTCTGCACCGGCAACGCCTGTCGCTCACAAATGGCCGAGGGCTGGGCGCGGCATCTAAAAGGCGATGTGCTGCACGCTTATTCGGCCGGCATCGCGCCTCATGGGCTGGACCCGCGCGCCGTAAAAGTGATGGCCGAAGTCGGGGTCGACATATCTGACCATACATCAAAGCACCTGGATGCTCTCGATGATGTCGCCCTGGATTATGTCATCACTGTTTGCGACCATGCCGCCGAATCCTGTCCTATCTTTCCCGGCAAGGTGGCCAAACTGCATCGCAGCTTTCAGGATCCACCACGCCTGGCCACCGAGGCAGCCGATGAATAGGAAGCCTTGGACCATTATCGCCGCGGGCGCGATGAAATCCGCGCCTTCGTCGAAACCCTGCCGCAAGCCTTGAAGGCCGAGGAATCATCGTAATGAGTAAATCTGTCAGCCAAAAAATGTCCTTTCTGGACCGTTACCTAACGCTATGGATATTCACCGCCATGGCCGCCGGGGTATTGCTTGGTAATTTTGTAGCAGCCGCGCCATCCGTCATCCAGAGCTTCGACGTGGGCGGCACCAACATCCCGATCGCCATCGGCCTGATTTTGATGATGTACCCGCCGCTGGCCAAGGTGCGCTATGACCTGATCGGCCGCGTGTTGGGCGATACTAAAATACTCGCGCTATCCGGTATCCAGAACTGGGTGATAGGGCCAGTGCTGATGTTCGCGCTGGCGGTGATCTTCCTGCACGACTACCCGCAGTACATGGTGGGGCTGATTCTGGTCGGCATCGCCCGCTGCATCGCCATGGTATTGGTGTGGAATCAGTTGGCACGCGGCAATAGCGAATACGCCGCCGGGCTGGTCGCACTGAATTCCATTTTTCAGGTGCTGACCTTCGGCTTTTACGCCTGGCTATTCATCACCGTACTGCCGAACTGGTTCGGTCTGGAGGGCGCGGTGGTGGATGTGAGCATCACGCAGATATTTGGCAGCGTGATGATCTATCTGGGCATCCCGTTCGCGGCGGGGTTTCTGAGCCGATTCCTGTTGACACGCATCAAGGGCGAAGAATGGTACGAGCAAAGCTTCCTGCCGCGCATCGCACCAATGACGCTGGTAGCGCTGCTGTTTACCATCGTCGTGATGTTCACGCTCCAGGGCGAGGCCTTCATCGCCCGGCCGCAAGACGTGCTGATTATTGCCGTACCGCTAACCCTGTACTTCGCGCTAATGTTTTTCGTCAGCTTTTTCATGGCCTACAAGGCCGGTGCGGATTACTCACGCAGCACCACCGTGGCATTTACCGCCTCGGGTAATAATTTCGAGCTGGCCATTGCGGTGGCGATCGCGGTATTTGGCATTGAGTCCGGCGTGGCCTTTGCCGCTGTGGTTGGCCCGCTGGTGGAAGTCCCGGTACTTATCGGGCTGGTACATGTGTCGCTGTACTTCCGGCGCCGGTTCTTATGCGGGACGCGAGCACGAAGAGATTGACGATGAGTTCGACCAAAGTGCAGCGGAAGTGTGTGCGGACACTGCACGCATCGCGGAATCGGTTAGACCGGATTCCCGGTAGTCGGAGGTTGCAGTGTCAGTTTTAGCACTCCATGCCGCCGATGACTTGCCGAACCTGGATACGACCCAGATCGATTTGGCCGCATTGAACCGCCCGCCGAGCGTGAATGCTTTTACGTATCCGCCGCGAATCTTGCTTTTGTACGGTTCGCTGCCGTAGCTAACCCGTATAAGAACTGGTCGGAAATAGACAGCGTACTGCCTGGTCGCGAAATCCTGGTGCTGGGTCCGCCTACATCCTCCGGCACCGCGACTTAGTTGAAGAGTTGGTCATGGAGTATGGTCCTGAATGCATTGAGGGCTTTGGCGGTGTCTATACCAAAGTCCGGCAGGATGAAAAGTACATCGCCTCGGGTAAAAACGACAACCAGATCGTAAAACGCCTGGGCAAGAACAAGGAAGTGTCCGGGTATTCTTTTCTGAATGAAAATCGTAAAACTATTGGCCCTGGCTCAACTGAAAGGCTAGACGAGTTTGCAAGGCAAACGACAGCCGGCCTGGATACTATTGCAGACCGTCCTACGCATCGGCCATGCTGGCACTTGACTCTGTAGTCATGTATAGAGATATATTTATAACGAAATGAAATTTTTAACTCTGTTGCCGGTCCGTTATTGATCCGGTCAGGTGAAGTATTAACATTAAGCAGCGGCGTATTTGACGTAGGGGTCCTGGAAGTAGGCTTTGACGCGGTCGGGATTTTGTTCAAGGCGCGCCATGTGCTCGATGGTTGCGGCTCTCAGTTTCGCCTTGGTTCTTACTGGCACTTTAGCGCCCATGGCTTGC
>JBDNIO010000241.1:0-7446 GCA_041688215.1 Salinisphaeraceae bacterium
CACTGCGACGAATACTCTTCCTGGTGCTCGAACACCATCCGGACTGCTCGCTGGCGAACTTCCGGTGAATAACGTTTTATCTTGCTCATGACTCCATTCTCTCAAGGTTTGGAGTCTCCGGGAATGCCGGGGGGATTCATTCCGCCGCGCGCCGATACCATTGGGTCGCCACTTTGGAGTCCAAAAGTACGCCGGTGCCCTCGTCGTATGATAGGCTCAGGTTATATTGCGCGGGACCATCCGCCGCGCGCCGAAGTCTTGCTCGGCGGCACGCTGATACAAGGCAGCGGCGTGCCGGAAATCCTCTGCTACGCCATGACCCTTACGATACAAATTGCCAAGTTGGAATTGTGCCTGTGCTAGGCCTTGATCGGCGGCCTTCACATACCACTGCGCCGCCACGGCGGGGGCTGCCTTAACGCCACGGCCCCGTTCCAGCATCAAGCCCAAGTTGTACTGGGCTTGGGTGTGACCCTGCTTGGCGGCACGGTGAAACCAGTTGTAGGCCTTTTTCTCATCCCGCGGCAGGCCAACACCTGTGGCAAACGCTTGGCCAACGGTGTTCTGGGCTTCGGCCTCTCCTTGTTCGGCGCGCTTCATCGTGGCCGTTACATCGGGCGGTGAATCCGCATCCGGTGCGGCCGCGACAGGCGTGGCATCTTCGCCCCCGGAGCAGCCCGCGAGCAACAACATGCCAACCAGAACCAGTCCTGGCAGCCAGTGGCGCAATATATCTGCCCTCATTGCCCCACCGCCATTTCACCGCGAGCGCCATCGGCAATGCGGATCGCTTCGTGCAACTCTGAAACGAATACCCTGCCGTCGCCGGGGTGGCCGGTTCCGGTACGAGCATGTTCCACAATGGTTTCCACCACCGGCGCGACTAATTCGTCCGGCACATCGATTTCCAATTTGACCATTTTCGCCATACGTAAACGGTTTTCATCCGTACCGTGGCCAAATTCGCGCAGATGCACAATCGCCACGCCCGGCAGGGTGGGGATAACGTTGAGTGCATCCAGCACTTTGTCGAGCATATGCTCCTGGATATAAGCTTTTACTTCTTGCATGGGGTACTCCTTAAAGTTCAGTTTCGCGTTTTGGCTCGGCGAACCAGCGATAAATGCTGGGTAACACCAAGAGGGTTAATAAGGTGGACGTGATCAGCCCACCGATGACCACCACCGCCAGCGGCCGCTGCACGTTGGAGCCGATGCCGTCGGCAAGTAGTAGCGGGATCAGCCCCAGGATGGCGACACTGGCCGTCATCAGCACTGGGCGCAGACGATGTTCCGCGCCTATACGCACGGCCTCGTCGGTTTCCATGCCTTGGTCGCGGAGCTGGTTGATGTAGCTGACCAGAACCACGCCGTTGAGCACGGCTACGCCGAATACCGCGATAAAGCCCACGGCTGCCGGCACTGAAACATAAAGGCCCGAAATCCACAGCGCGAAAATGCCGCCGGTGATGGCAAACGGCACGTTCAGGAATATCAGCGCCGCGTAACGCACCGAGTTAAACGCGGAAAACAGCAACAGGAAGATCAGTCCAAGCGTCACCGGCACCACCAGGAACAGTCTCGCCATGGCCCGCTCCTGGTTCTCGAACTGGCCGCCGAATTCCACAAAATAGCCCGGCGGCATATTGACTTCCTTTTTGATCCGCGCTCGCAGTTCTTCCACCACGCCGCCCATATCCCGGCCACGCACATTCATTTGCACGTAAATTCGACGGCTGGCGTTGGAGCGGCTGATCTGCTTGGGGCCGGTTTCCACGCGTATATCAGCCACTCGAGTAAGCGGCAAAATGGCACCGGCGGGCGTGCGAATCGGCAGCGACTTGATCACGTCCAGCCGTTCGCGTTGGTCTTCTTGCAAGCGCACGAAGATGTCGTAGCGGCGAATGCCGTCGAATACCACACCGGCCGTGACACCGCCGATACCCGCTTCCACCGTGCCCAGAATTTCGTCGTTGGACAGGCCGTAACGGGCCAGCGCATCCCTGTCGGGCGTAATAACGATTTGCTGCTTGCCGCCTTGTTGTTGCTGTTTTACGTCTACTGCACCGCGTACTTCTTTTGCCAACCCGGCAACCTCTCCAGCGACGCGTTCGAGTTCGCCGAAGTCGTCACCGTAAATACTGGCCACAAGTTGCGCCTGAACGCCGGACAACAGCTCGTCGGTGCGTAGCTGAATCGGTTGCGAAAAGTTATTCGCCAGCCCCGGGATTTCATCGGTTGCTTTTTCCGACATCGCCGCTTGTAAAGCTTCGTAATCGCGCCCGGACTCCCACTTATCCAGCGGCTTCAATGTAACCACCGTGGCAATCACATTGATGGGCTCGGGATCGCCACCCACCTCGGCGCGGCCTACCCGCGAATAGGTACCGGTTACTTCGGGAAAGGTGTTTAACGAATTTTGAATGCGCTTGGCATATTCAATCGCCGATTCCAGACTGGCACCGGGAGGTAACGTGGATCGTACTTGCAGCGTTCCTTCACGCAGTGTAGGCACAAACTCGCTACCCAACGTCGGGAACAAGGCGAGACTACCGACAAACAGCACCACGGATACGCCCAATACCAACGCTGGCGCTTTAAGCGCGGCATCGCGCATCGGCCGATAACCTTTCTTAATCCAACCAATCAGCCGCGGCTCACCGTGCACGCTGTCCTTTTTGAAAGCCATTGTCACGAGCACCGGCACCAGTGTAAGCGCCAATAGCAACGCGCCAGCCAACGCAAAACTGATGGTATAAGCCATCGGCGAGAACAGCTTGCCTTCCACACCCTGCAACGTGAACAACGGCAGAAAGACGATAATAATAATGGCCATCGCAAACACAATAGGCTGGGCGACTTCGCGTGCGGCTTCGCTCACTAACCGAGCCAATGAAATGTCTTCTTGGGCACGTTCTTCCATATGCCGGAAGATATTTTCGATCATCACCACCGAACCGTCCACCATCATGCCGATGCCAATCGCCAGGCCGCCCAGACTCATCAGGTTGGCGGACAGGCCAACGAAGTTCATCGCGATGAAGGCGACCAGTACAGACAACGGCAGGCTGACAACCACAATCAGGGTCGAGCGTAGATTGCCGAGAAAGAAATACAGCAGAATCAATACCAGAATCGAGCCCTCCAGCAAGGCCTTTTCCACGGTACCGATAGCCTTGTCGACCAACTCGCCTTGCGTGTAATAGGGCTTGATGACCATGCCTTCGGGCAACGAGTCGTTGAGTTCTTCGACTTTTGCGCCGACGTCTTCCAGCACTTTTTGGGTATTGGTGCCGATCAGTTTGAACACATAGCCGCCAACCGATTCTTTGCCGTTCGACACTTCCGCACCACGGCGGATGGCCGCACCATACTCTACCTTCGCGATATCGCCGACAGTCACCGGAACACCGCCGGACTCGGAAACCACGACGTTACGGATATCCTTGAGCCCTTGCTCTTTCGGGTCGATCCAGCCGTAGCCGCGGATCACGTATTCCTCGCCGCCGCGATTGATGAAAGACGCGCCCACATTGCGGTTATTCGCAGCCAGCGCGCCGCGCACATCGGCGATGGTAATGCCACGCGCCAGCAGCGCCTGGCTATCCAGATTGACCTGATATTGACGCTCGAACCCGCCAATCGATAGCACGCCGGTAACGCCCGGCACGGTGCGTAACTGGGGCTTTACGATCCAGTCCTGCGCCAGCCGCCGCTCCGTCAAGTCATGGTTATAGCCTTCCTTGTTTTCGATGTCGTAAAGCATGATGCGGCCCAGGCCGCTGGTAATCGGGCCAAGCTCTGGTTCGCCCAGCCCTTCCGGCACGTTACGGCGAGCGTCGGCGAGGCGTTCCAGCACGAGACGCCGGGCGAAATAGGTATCGGTACCGTCCTCGAAGTAAACGTCCACCCGCGACAGGCCAAATATGGATGTGGACTGGACCTTCTCTATATTCGGCAGGCCATACATGGCGATTTCCACCGGGTAGGAAATCTGGGTTTCCACATCCTGAGTGGACAGGCCCTCACTGACGGTGAATATTTGTACCAGCGCTGGGGTCGCATCCGGAAACGCGTCCACCGCGAGTTGCTTGAGAGATAGATAGCCGCCAATGGCTAGGCCGAACACAGCGACCAGCACCATCAGGCGGTTGTTCAGGGCATAACGGACGATTGCGTCAATCATTTATTCATCCTTCGTAGGTCGGATTCGCGTGTAACGCGTGATCCGACGCTTGGCATAGAGGCTTGCAAATGTCGGCTTACGCGCGCTGCGCTAAGCCGACCTACGGTTTGTTGCGGTTTAATGGTTGTGTTCAGCACTACGACTCCCCGCCGACAACGCTGAACTCAGATCAAACGCACCCTGCACAACCACGGCATCGCCGGGCTGCAAGCCATTACGGATTTCGATTTGTCCGCCGCCCTCTTCGCCGGCGCGTACTTCGGCGGCCCGAAACGCACCCTCTGCATTACCCGGCACAAAAACCACCTGCTCATCCTCGATGGTCTGAACAGCGTCTACCGGCACCAGCACATACTGCTGTTCACTGGTCGTCTGAATATTCGCGGTGCCAAACATGCCGGCGCGCAGGGCGCCGTTTTCGTTGGGCAGAATCGCCCGAACGCGCACAGTTCGAGCCTGTTCATCCAACTCACTTGAAATCCAGTCGGTTTTGCCGGTGAAAGACTGGCCCGGCAGCGCTCTAACATTAAGCGTTAGTTGCTGGCCTTTCTGCACGCGCGCCATGTCGCGCTCGTATACCTCAATCATCAACCACATCTGTTCGCTGTTAACGATGTGGATAGGTGTTTCCTGGGCGGATACGGTTTGCCCCGTCACCAGATTGCGCCGCTGGATGACCCCGGCAATCGGCGCGGATAGTGTGTAACGCGACAGCGGCGTGCTGCCATTGCCGGAGATGCTGCCGATTTGCCGATCACTCAGCCCGTATAACCTCAGTTCCGCGCGCACACCGTCGCGCTCGGCCTTGGCTTGCACATATTTAGCCTGGGTTTCCTGCAGATGGGACTCACTGATAATCTGCTGTTTGGTTAGTTTCTGATCACGCTGATATTCCGCCAGCGCGGCGCCGTAGCGTGCTTGCGTGGTCAGGTAACGTGCCTTGGCGCGGCCGAGTTCGACACTGTCGAAAACCGCTACTGTCTCGCCTTTTTTGACGGTGTCGCCCAGATCTTTGCGTACTTCGACCACCTTGGCTTCCAGCAACGGCCCCACCCGGGCCACGCGGTCGGCGTCGAAACGTACAGTTGCAGGCGCTTGCAACAGCGCTGTAGCCGAACCGGCCGGGGCCGGCTTTACTTTGATGTCGAGCCGTTTACGCTGATTATCGGTAAGATGAATTTCGCGCTTACCTTCGGCGTGTTCACCGCCCTCCTCCGCCTTGCCTTCGTTATGCCCGCCTGCGCCGTCCTCCGAATGGCTACCCCCTTCTTCGTCCTTATGCGAGCCGGACTCTTCCTTATGGGCATCGGGGCGCTGTTTGTCGGCGTTTTTGTCGGCCTTGTTGTCGGCCTTGTTGTCGGCTTGGGCGGTTTGCGCCTGGGCGTCATCCGCGAATAAGTTACTCACTTGTTCGCAGGCTGATAGCGGGATGATGGCGGTGAAAAGAGCCGCCAAAAGCAACTGTTTAGTAATAATCATAGGGGTCTTCATTGTTTCATTACTCCGGGGAGGTGCCAGCAGGCACGACGGCGTTATCCATTACGATCAGCCCGCCGGTGGTGCGCTCCAGATCGGTTGCACTGGCCACCAGGGCATCGAGCGCGTCCAGATAATCACGACGGGTATTGATTAGCGTGTCTTGCGCTGCGGTAAGCGCTGGCGCGCCCAACTCACCTGCTTCATAGGCGATCTGTGTGAGTTCAGAGTTTTGTCGTGCCGCGGCGACCACTTCATCTCCGAGCGCGGCGACGCGCGCACGGGCGGCCTCGTAGTTCGCCAACGCGGAAAGCACCTGGCTACGCACCACCAATTGCAGCGTGTCGCGCTCCAGCAAGGCGGCATCGAGTGCGGCGCTGGCCTGCTTACGTTCGCCGCCGAAGCGGTGCAGCACCGGTAATTCGAAGGCAACGCCACCGCCAGTAATATCGATATTCGACTCTTCCTGCTTATAAAATCCGAATACCTTCAAATTGGGCACAATCAGGCGGCGCGCGAGTTTTAGTTCTTCCCGCGAGGCATTAACTTCTTCGGCGGCCGCGGCCAGATCACCCCGGCGCTGTATGGCACGTCGCAGCAAGACCGTCTGGCTGGGCAGTTTCAGCGGCGCGGGCGAGAGCTTGCCTTGGAGGCTGATCGGGCGCTCAGGACCCACTGCCAGCAATTCGGCCAGCGCCAAACGTGCCTGGGCTTGGCGGTTTTTCGCCTGGGCCATCAGCGCCTGGGCGCGGCCCACGCCGATGCGTGCGGTGTTAGCTTCCAAACGGTTGGCTTTGCCGGCCTCCAGGCGTTTCTTGGCGTAATTATCCAGGTCGCTGTTGACCTGGAGCACATCTTTGGCCGTGGCTACCGCACGCTCAGCGACCAGGGCTTGTAGGAAGACTGCCCGTACCCTGGCGCGTGTGGCGCTGCTTAGAAAGTCGAGTTGGGCACGTCCACCAGCAAGCCGGGACTCGGCCGCGCGTTCACGCAGACCGCCCTGGCCAGCAATCCAGAATTCCTGCGACAGCCGGATATCGATATCGGTGCTGGACGAACCATTATCCGAGCTACGCTGGGCAGCGCCGAGTTCAATCTCGGGATTTGAAGGCACTGCCACGTCAGCATGTTCCAGCACACCTTCGCGCCGGCGCAGTTCGATGCGCGCGCCGAGCAGGGTCGGATTGTATTTTTCGGCCCAGTTCAGTGCCTGGCCTAACGTCAGCGGCTGCGGCAGTTGTGCCGGTTCAACCGCATTGGCGTTTGCCACCAGGCAAAGCCCGGCCACGACGCCAAATATCCCGGCAGCTCTGCCATGAGATAAAAGAAATTGCATTGCGAGTCCTCAACGCTTGGAAAGGCGCGCAGACAGAAGCTGCGCGAGTATGCGAGGGGACTCAGGCTATAGGCGGTATATAGGGGGGGTCGGGTTGGGGTTGGGTTAAGCGCGCATCAGGCGCTTCGGCAATCGACACGTCGTTAGTGAACGCCGGACCAAGGTTCACGGAAACCAAGGCAACCAGATGCGCCCCCGCATGGCAACAATGATCGCAGCGATCTACCAGATCACCATCGTCGATATGCGTGTGGGAGGAAGTGATTTCGGCGGCGGCAGAAGCGTCTGCCGGAAGGGCTACATGCGAGGCCCACGCGATTGCGCTTATGGCCAGAACCATGACCATAAATATGTGCGTAGCACTAGCGGACAATTTGCCGCGCAGAATGTGAGGGCGTGAGTGCATGCACGCGGTAGACTACCTAAGCACCATGAAGTTCACAAGCATG
>JBDNIO010000036.1:0-4892 GCA_041688215.1 Salinisphaeraceae bacterium
ATGCAATCAGTGATAATGAAGCCGCTAAACGTCTACAAAACGCCAGACACTCACTCTTTGAATCTATCTTCGAACGGATGAAAGCCAGCTGACTCTTTTCGCTAACCTTCAGACTCATTTTGGGATTGGAATATGCTGCCTCTACCTCTGGCAAACGCAGAGCGTAAAAGCCGCCCGCGAAGGCGCCGGCGGCTAGAACCGCGACAACGCCGGCTGTGCCGATAAATAGACTGAAAAGGCTGGCCAGGAGTCCGCCTGCAAGCAACAAAACGCCGATTACGGTATTTCTCAAAGCCACGTAGGCACTACGATTGTCCGCGTTAGCAAGATCGACCAGGTAGGTTTTCCGGCCCAGCCTGACGCCGCTGAGCGCAACGCCTAACAGTAAATAGGCACCAGCGTAAGCCAACGCTAGGTGGTTTTCCGACATCGGTAATAAATGCAGCCACGCGGTGCCCGCGCTAACCAGCCCGCCCAAACAGCCCGCGACGACTAGCACACGCCGGCTGGACCGGTCTGCGAATCGGCCCCACACACTGGCGCTGGCCTGCGCTGGCCAGGCCGCTGGCGAGCAGTAGCAAGCCCAGGCCCGCCTTCTGGCCGCCGTGTTGCTGCGCAAGCAATACGAAAAATGGGGCCACCAGCGCCGTGCTTACCAGTAACGCGCGGGCAATTATAAAGTTACGCAGTTGCTGATCCTGACTTAACAGTTTGAAACTGCGCAGGGCTTCGTTCAGCGCGTTGCCGCCCCCGGACGTGGCGCCGGGTTGTTCCTGTAACATGGTGAAAATCATTGCTGCGGCCAGCCAGAGCGCACCCGCGCCGGCCAATAGTGCAAATACCCCGGAATCTTTCGGAGCTTCACCGAAAAACAGCAGAGCGCCGAGCGCAATGGCGACAACGCCGGCCAGGGATGCGGCGTAGCCGGACACCATACCGCGCCGCGTTTTTGACACCGTTTTGCCCATGACGTCTTTGGCCGCAACCGAACACACGCCACGCCCCAGGCTGAATATGGCCAGCAGGCCCAGTACGCTCCAGCCCGCGGTTGCGCCTTCAAAACCCGCAAACGCCAGCGCCGCCATTGCCAGCACGCATAGACCCTGCACCAGCGACCCGAACACCCAGAACCATTTGCGTACCGGGGCGGCACGCATAAACCCGGCAATCACCAGTTGCGGTAACAGAGCCAGCGATTCGCGCACCGGCACCAGCATGCCGGTGAGATAGGCCGGGGCGCCGAGCGCACCCAGCAGCCAGGGCAGCACTAGTTTGGGGCTGGCCAGCAAATCCCCGGATTTGGTCGCAATCAGTGCGAGCATATGGATGAAAAAATTGCGTGGCTGATGGTTGCAGGCGTCCTCGGGAATGTCCCGGCAGACGCGCGCATCTTCGTCGCCGGTCACCAGATCGTAGAGGTTGCGCACCGGGGATGCGTTACCCTGCGCCATTATTTTTCCGGCAACACGGCCTGGAATAGCCGGATCGCGTTGCCGCCCATGATTAGCGCGATTTCATCCTCGCTGAAGTCAGCATCCAGCAGGGCTTGCGTCAGTTGGGGTAAATCAGCGGTATCAATGGGTGTGGTGACCCCGCCATTGAAGTCGGAACCCAGACCGACGTGGTCTACGCCCACCAGATCGGCGATATGGCGCATGGCGGCGACGCTTGCCTGCAGCGATGTGCCGCAGGTGGCGGTTTCAAACAGGCCGACTCCGATGACCCCGCCGGTGCCGGCAATACCGCTGATTTGTGTATCGGACAGGTTGCGCGGCGTATCGCAGGTGGCGCGCACGCCGCCGTGGGAGACCACAATCGGCGCGGTGGTGATGTCCAGAACATCACGAATGGTCTGGGGTGATGCGTGCGCGACATCGATAATTATGCCCAGCCGCTGCGCGTTTTCTACAACCTCCCGGCCGAATTCGGAGAGGCCCGTTTCGCTGATGCCGTGCGCCGAACCGGCGACTTCGTTATCGATGAAATGGGTCAAACCCAGCATGCGCAGGCCGGCGTCGTAGAGCCGGTCCACACTGGTGAATTCGCCCTCCAGCGCGTGTGCGCCTTCCAGGCCAAGCAGACCACCGACGACCTTCTCGCCGTTGGTGCGACGCTGTAATAAGGTGGCCAGGTCTTTCTGGTTCCGCAGAGGCAGGAGCCTGCCATTCGCACGTTCAACCAGCTTGTCGAACTTGTCTATCTGGTACAGCGCCCGCTGCAAATAGCTGCCCCAGGTGCGTGGCGGCCAGGCCTGGGCCAACACCAGCGTGGTAATACGGTCGGAATCCGCCCGGTTACGATCTACGTTCTGGCCCTTGGGGGACTGGGTTACCAGGCCGAAAACCTGAAGCGCGACATAGCCGTCCAGCAGTCGCGGCACATCGACGTGGCCGTAATCAGAGCGGTTGGCCAGGTCGCGATTCCACAAGAGCGGGTCGGCGTGCAGATCAACCACGCTTAGCTGTTGGTGTAGCCTGGTCGCCTGGCTGGTTGGCGCGCTGTCCTGCGCAGAAGCCTGCACCAGGTTGTGTTTGCGCTCCACATACGGCGGTACCAGCAGGAGCGCTGCCACCAGCAGCAGCAGAAACGCCAGGCCGAGGAGAATCAGTTTACGCATGCGCAGACTGCCATGGACAGGATGGCGACAGTTTACGCCGGGCGCCGGCACCAGTCACCGTCCAGCCGGTACCAGTCGGGTTCGATATCCGCGATCCATAAATAAATCCAGGCGCGGCCAAACGCTGTGCGGATCTGCTCGCGCGTATAGCTGTGGGGGTAATCCTCCAGCACGTCCAGGCGCGCAAAACAGGTCTTGTCCACGGCATATACCTCGCCGCGTAAAGCGGTGTCGCCTGCGCCTACTGCGGCCGGGTAGGGGCCGGTGTCGTAGAGCGCATAGCGGGCTTGCGTCTGAAATTCGCCCAGGTATTTCTGCTTGGCTAGCAGCGCGTGATTACGCTTGCCCCGGCGCAAGGTTCCGTAAACGAATACCCGAATAGCATCATCGCCGGCAAGCGCGCAAAGTTCTTCATTCATGGTGGGTATGGTAATTTGACAACCCATGCCAATGGAACAAGTCACAAACGCCGAACAGGTGCCGATCAATGACGCAGCCACCCTGGTGCTGTTGCGAGATGCGCCGAGCAACGGCGTGGAAATCTTCATGGTGCGACGCAATCAGAAAACGGCATTCGGGCCGGGGGATTATGTATTCCCCGGCGGCGCGGTTGATGATGCGGATACCGACCCGGGGCTCTACGCGCGCTGTATCGGGCTTGATGATGCGCAAGCCAGTGCACGCCTGGGCGTGCAACGCGATGGCTTGTCTGCCTGGATTGCCGCGATTCGTGAATGCTTTGAAGAGGCCGGCGTGTTAATCGCCAATCCCACCTGCGGGGGTGATTTGCAACCCGACAAGCGCCTGCGCAGTGAGCGCCTTGCGCTGCACGCCCGCAAAACTGTTCTGGCCGAAGTTTGCGATTCTCACGACCTGAACCTGACAGCAAACCAGCTGCATTATTACAGCCACTGGATTACGCCGTTAGGCCCGCCTCGGCGCTATAGCACGCGATTTTTTGCTGCCGCGTTGCCACCTGCGCAGCAGGCCGAACATGATGGCGTGGAAACCGTGGCGGGGGAATGGGTTCGCCCCGATGATGCGTTGGCGCGCAGTAAACAGGGTGAGTTTCCGATGATGCTCCCCACCGTTGCCCAGCTGCGTTTTTTTCGCCGTTGCGAAAATACCGCCGCAGCTCTGGAACAGGTTGCGAATATCAAGGACATACCCACCGTAGCCCCGTATCTGGCGCGGGATTCGGCGGGCAAGTTACAACCGGTTATCGGCAGGCAAGGTCATGCCCGCTAAGCATAATAACGAGCACGATTTCGAGCACGGACACGCCTATCGCATAGCCCCGGGCGTGCTCCGCGTGACCGCACCCAACCCCGGCTATATGACCGGCCCGGGCACCAATACCTATCTTGTCGGCACCAGCGAAGTCGCCGTGATCGACACCGGTGTTAATGCCCCGGTGCATCTGGATGCCATACAGGCCGCCGCGCCCGGGCCGATCACCAGAATCCTGATTACCCACGCGCATCCCGACCATTCCAAAGGCGCACGCGAACTTGCCCAGCGTACCGGCGCCAAGGTTTTTGCCCACCCCACACGTCTGCAAGGTATCCGCGACAAAGACTTTCAGGCCGACGAATATCTGAATGAGGGCGATGTGGTGCACGCTGCGGATTTTTCGCTACGTTGCCTGCATACGCCGGGGCACGCGGCGGATCACCTGTGTTTTTTGCGCGAGGAAGACGGCCTGTTGTTTGCGGGTGATCACGTAATGGAAAGCGTCACGGTAGTTATCGCCCCGCCAGACGGCGACATGGGCGATTATCTGGCGGCGCTAAAACGCCTGCAAAATGAAAAAATCAAAACCATCGCGCCCGCGCACGGCGGGCTGATACCGGCATCCGAGCAGGTTTTTGCGCAAATAATTGCGCACCGCCTGCAACGTGAAGATCAAGTGCTTGCCTTGCTGCACGAACAGGTCAGCCGCATTGACGACATGGTGGCGCATATTTACCAGGAGGTACCCAAGGCGCTGCATCCTGTAGCCGCCTGGCAGGTCTACGCGCACCTGCTTAAACTGCGCAAGGATGGCCGCGCCGCCGGGGAGGGGCCGGATGGCGACTGGCAGGCGCTTTGAGGATTACAAGTTAGAATGACAGCTATGCTCAGAACAAATAAATTGGCTATGTCACCAAAGAATAGTGATTTTCTATAAGTTATTGATCTGTAACGTCATTCCAGCGAAAGCGGGAATCCAGTGAAAGTGCCGCGGAATATGGATTCCCGCGTTCGCGGGAATGACGATCCATATAGTTCGGTG
>JBDNIO010000008.1:0-9551 GCA_041688215.1 Salinisphaeraceae bacterium
AGAAACCATCGGCAATGCCAACGAAGATATCATTCGTCAATACGTACAGGATCAACTAAAGACAATGGAAAAAGGCGAGACAAACGGGCAACAGTTAGGGTTCTTCTAAAACTCGGTCGCTTGCGGCCGAGTTTTTTATGCAGCGGCGCGTCGTAGACGTGGTTTTTGAGTTGCTTCATTTTCAAGCACTTGCAGTCCTCAAAAATGTTGGCACATCCCTGTGCCAAGCGGGGACGGCCGAAAAACTGCGTTTTTCAGTAGTTCCCTAAAACCCCCGGCGCACGGACAGGTTGAAGCCGACATCGGGCGAGGCCTCGGCATTGAGGTCTTCGATGATGGAAAAATCCATCTGCGTGATTTGCGAAAACAGCCAGGTAAACCCGGCGCCGCCTTGCACGGCGACGCCTTCAAGCGCCTTTAACTGGCTCTGGTTATATAGCTGCGAATGCGCATACAACTGCACTTTAAGCACCAGATGTTCGGACCAGGCGTAGCCCAGACCCAGCCAGCCAAAACCCGCGCCCTGTTCGCGTTGCGCGGCCAGCACTTCGCCTTCCCCGGTATACAGCCCGCCGGCCGCACCCACTATACTGAAACCATCGAACAGAAAATTACCACGAGCAGCGCTAAGCCACAGGGCCAGATCGGTCGACCCGCTGCCGGTGAGTTCATCCTCCTCGCCCGTGGGCAATTTCAGTTGTGCGTTTACGCTGGTCTGCACGGTGTCGATCAGCGCCAGATCTTTTGCGATCCCGAACCGGATGTCGCCGATACCCGAGGGCGAATCCCTGACGTCCAGCAGCATCTGGCCATTACGTATGTAACGGTAAAGCTGGCGTTTGCGCGGGGCGTGATCACGCCCGCCATCGGCGAAACCGGTAACGTCGTGAAAGCCGTCGAAGAAGCCGTCAGCAAAACCGCCGGAGTGGTCGATGAATGGCACCTCAATATTGGCCTCAAAACCGTGGCCCAGACCCCGGCGGTAGGTGATCGCGACGCGGGTAGTTTCGCCGTCCAGAATCAGGCTTTCATTGCCCCGGCTGCGGGAGAAAAACTGGCTGGTGTAATCAAGGCTGAAATTCAGCTCCTGCGCGTTCTCGGCCAGCACCTGCGGGCCGCGCGGCGTGGGCAGGCCGTAAATGAGCGCGAGCGGACTCTGGTCGAAAAATGTCAGGGGCTGCGCCGCTTCGGCCTCGGCGCGAGCCGGCGTGGCAACCATTACGGTTATCCCAGCACTAAGCAAGCCGATTAAATCCCACATTGTTATCTCTTATTTAACTACCAGGCTTATTGCAGCTCACAGGTTGCAGGTTCGCGTAGCCGGCGATGAGCCATTTGCTGCCGACACCAAGGAAATTTACATGAATTCGCGCCCGCGCGCCTTCGCCTTCAAACGCCAGCACCACGCCTTCCCCGAATTTATTGTGCAGGACTTGTTGGCCGAGCTTTAAGCCATCGGGGCCGGTTTCGTCCGCATCCCAGCGACTGGCGGCGTACACGGGCTGCGCGCTTTGGATGCTGGGCCGCACTTCGCGTAAGTGCTCCGCTGGCAGTTCGCGTAAAAAACGCGACGGCGAGCAGATGTTCTGAGTGCCGTGGATGCGCCGTGATTCCGCGTGGCAGATATGCAGCTTCTGCATGGCACGGGTAATGCCGACGTAGCAAAGCCGGCGCTCCTCTTCCAAACCATTCGCGTCCTCAATGGAACGCTGATGCGGAAACAGGCCGTCTTCGAGGCCCACCATAAAAACCAGCGGAAATTCCAGGCCCTTGGCGGCGTGCAAGGTCATTAGTTGCACGGAATCGTCCCATTCGCCGGCCTGATTCTCGCCGGCTTCCAACGCTGCGTGGGTGAGGAATTGCGTTAGTGTATCCATGGTTTCGTCTTCTTCGTCCGCCACGAAACCGACCGTGGCGTTAATCAACTCGTCCAGATTCTCCAGCCGGCCCTCCGCTTTTTCAGACTTGTCGCTTTCATGGCCGGCGTACAGGCCGCTGTCGTGGATGGCGATGCGGGTTTGTTCGGGCAGAGTGGCGTTTTTTGTCGCTGCATCCATACGTTCGATCAGGTCGACAAAACTTTGCACGGCGTTCGCAGCGCGGCCGGATAAACCCGCCGCCGCCAACGCCTGCGCCGCTTGCCATAAGCTCATGGCATGTTCGCGCGCGTGGTGGCGGATTTTATCCACGGTGGTTGCGCCGATGCCACGGGTGGGCGTGTTGATGATGCGCTCGAATGCAGGGTCGTCCGCGCGGGCGTTCAGCAGGCGCAGGTAGGCCATGGCGTCCTTGATTTCGGAGCGCTCGAAGAATTTCTGGCCGCCGTAAATCCGGTAGGGAATATCGGCGCGGATGAGCTGCTCTTCCAGCACCCGCGACTGCGCGTTGGAGCGGTACAGAATGGCGATATCCGAGCGCGTGCCGCCGGTGTTGATCCAGTCACGGCTTTGATTCACCACATACTCGGCTTCGTCGTATTCATTGTATGCGGCGTATAAATCAATCGCCTCGCCCTCGCTGCCGTCGGTCCACAGTTCCTTGCCCATGCGCCCGGTGTTGTGGCGGATCAGGCCGTTGGCGGTGTTCAGAATAGCGGCGGTGGAGCGGTAGTTCTGTTCAAGACGGGTGGTTTGCACATCCGGAAAATCTTTGGAAAAGCTAACGATGTTGTCCACGCGTGCGCCGCGCCAGGAATAAATAGACTGGTCGTCGTCGCCCACCACAAACACTTTACCGGCGGTTCCCGCGAGTACCCGTATCCACGCGTATTGCAGGGCGTTGGTGTCCTGAAATTCGTCTACCAGAATATGACTCAGACGTTTGCGGTAATGCGCTTGAAGGTCGGCGTTGTCGCGCACCAGTTCGTGCGCGCGCAGCAGCAGTTCCGCAAAATCCACCAGCCCTGCGCGCTCACGGGCTTCCTCATACGCGCGGTAAACGCGCAGCATTTGTTCACGCGCGTAGTCACCGGAGTCGGACAGGTTTTCCGGCCGGCGCCCTTCTTCCTTATTGCCGTTGATGAACCACTGCATCTGGCGCGGCGGCCAGCGGGTTTCGTCCATGTCCAGATTTTTCATCGTGCGCCGGATGAAGCGGTATTGATCATCCGAATCGATAATCTGGAACGTTTGCGGCAAACCCGCCTCGCGGTGATGCATACGCAACATGCGATGCGCAATACCGTGAAACGTGCCGACCCACATGGCCTGCGCCGGAACGCGCACCAGTTGTTCTATGCGCGCGCGCATCTCGCCCGCTGCCTTATTCGTAAAGGTTACCGATAGTATGGATTGTGGCGAAACGCCCTCCACATCAATCAGCCAGGCCACGCGGTGGGTCAGCACGCGAGTCTTGCCGGAACCCGCGCCGGCGAGCACTAACTGATTAACCGGCGGTGCGCCTACGGCTTCCCGCTGCGCGGCGTTCAAGGAGTCTAAAATATGCGAAACATCATTCATGGGCAGCCATTGTAGCGAACTCGACCAGGAAGGGCGGCGATTTATTGGCGCTCGCGAAACTGCGCCGGGGTTAGGTGGGTCCAGCGTTTGAAGGCCTTGGTAAAGGCGCTTTCGTCGGAAAAGCCCAGGTCTTCTGCGATCTGGGTAATGCTGGCGCCGGCACGCAGACTGCGCTCAGCCATTTCCTGCAGCAAGGTAGCGCGCAGCAGTTTGAAACTGGCGCCCTCGTCGCCGAGCTTGCGCACCAGGTGGCGGCCACTCAGATGCAGCCTTTCGGCAACGCGCTCTTTACCCCAGCGCGGGTGTTGGCGCAGCAGGGCGCGTACCTGCGCACTCAGCGATTGGCTATCCAGGTCAGACATCAGCCGGTCAGCCAACTCGCGTAAATGCGCACATAGCTCGGGGTTAGCCTGGATTAACGGACATGCAAGATCATCCGCGGGGAACCGCAGCGCATTCTCCGGCTGCTCGAACTGCACGGCCAAATCAAGCAGCCGGGTGTATTGCGCGGGCTCGCCCCGCGGCGCGTGGCTCAATTGCAGAGCCGAGGGCTGAAAAGCGTCGCCCGTGGTCCAGCGAATCATATGCAACAGACAGGCGAAAACCGCCTCCACGCGAACACTGCTGCAAACGCTGTAATAGGGTTGGTAGATCAGCATGCATTGCGCGCCCGAGTGACGCAGTTCAAAGCCGCCACCCTCGCCGACGATAGGGTGGTAATCGAGCAGGTATTCCAGTGCTTCACCCAGGGTTTCGCAGGTCATGAGCAGCATGCCGGCGGCGTCCAGATGTCCAATCTGAATGCTCAGCCCCAGCCGCAAGCCGATTAGCGAGTCGTCGGCGCGCGCGCAAAACGCCGCCCACAACTGGTCCTGCAGCACCAGCGATACGCGCGGCGCGGCTTGCACGGCGGCGACCAGATCGTCTGGCAAATTCAAGCCCCGGCGCTCGGCGTCCTGCAAAATCGCGTGGCTAAAACGCAGCGTTACCGTGGGTTGCATGTCTGGCGTCCCGAATTAACCCCAATACGTCCCGAACAAGCCGTTACAAACCGCGCGCCGGGCATTAAAGTACCACCATAGCAAAAACAACGAGAGTGCCTATGTATGCTGTTATCGGCGCCGGCCCCATGGGCCTGGCTACCGCCCGCAACCTGCAGAAATATGACATCCCATTCGTCGGCTTCGAGCTAAACAACGAGGTCGGCGGGCTGTGGGACATCGACAACCCGCATAGCACCATGTACGAATCGGCGCATCTAATCTCTTCCAAGGGCATGACCGAGTTCGCCGAATTCCCGATGGATGCGTCCGTGGCTACCTATCCGCACCACAGTGAACTCAAGCAATATTTTCAGCATTTTGCCCGCCATTTCGGGTTATATGAGCGTTTCGAGTTCGAAACCCAAGTGCTTGCGATGGAGCCAGAAGGCGACGGCTGGCAGATTATTAGTGAACGTATGGGCGAACACGCCGGCGAACGCCAAACCCGGCATTTCGACGGTGTGCTGATCGCAAACGGTACCCTGCACCACCCGAACATACCGGACTTGCCGGGCGAATTTGCCGGCGAGATTATGCACGCGAACAAATACCGCCGCCCCGAGCAATTCGCCGGCAAACGCGTGCTGATCGTAGGCTGCGGCAACTCCGCCTGCGACATGGCGGTGGACGCCGTGCACCACGCCGCGAGCATCGACCTGTCCGTGCGCCGCGGCTACTACTTTTTGCCCAAATTCATCGGCGGCAAACCGACCGACACCCTGGGCGGCAAGTTCAAGTTGCCCAAACGCATCAAACAGGCGGTAGACGCCAGACTAATCAAAATGGTGGTCGGCAGGCCCAGCGACTATGGCCTGCCGGACCCGGACTATCGCATGTACGAATCGCACCCGGTAATCAACTCGCTGGTGCTGCATCACCTGGGCCATGGGGATATGCAGCCTCGCAGCGACATTAAACATATGGCCGGAAATACGGTGACCTTCTCCGACGGTCAAACCGGCGAATACGACCTGATTCTACTGGCTACCGGTTATAAGCTGCACTATCCGTTCATCGAGCGCCAGCACCTGAACTGGAATGGCGGCGACGCTCCGCAGTTGTATCTGAACGTGATGCACCCGGAGCATGACAACCTGTTTTTGATGGGCATGATCGAGGCCACCGGCTTGGGCTGGGAGGGCCGCAACGAACAGGCACAAATGGTCGCGCTGTACATTAAACGGCTGGCCGAAGGCGCCGAATCCGCCCGGCAGTTGCAACAGACCAAAAAAGCGCACGCGGCCGAGAAGGTGGATGGGGGCTACGATTATCTGCAACTAGAACGTATGGCCTACTACGTACACAAGGACAGCTATTTGAAAGCCGTGCGACAGCACATAAAACAACTCTCAACATAAGAACGAAAAATTAAACCGCAGAGAGCACAGAGAGCGCAGAGGACGCAGAGCTTTAATAATCAAGCTACTTTTTCTCTGTGTGCGCTGCGCCCTCTGCGGTTAAATAAAACAGCTAAAAGGAAACCGTTATCCGTTTAGATCCCTCCAGCCTGATTATTCTCAACGTCATACTTGCGGTAATGATGTACGGCGTTGCCCTGTCGTTGGTGCCCGAAGATTTCAAACGTATTGCCCGCGACCCGAGGGCCCCGGTGATCGGTTTACTGGCGCAGTTCATTTTGCTACCGGCCGCCACTTGCCTGGGCACTTGGGCCTTGCACGTAGACCCGGAACTGGCGCTGGGCATGATGCTGGTAGCTGCCTGCCCGGGCGGCAATTTTTCCAACATCATGACTTGGCTGGGCAAGGCCAACGTGGCCGTATCGGTAAGCATGACCGCGGTCTCCAGCGTAGTCGCCACTATTCTGACACCGCTGAATTTCGCCCTCTACGGCTGGCTCAATCCGCATACCCGGCAACTGGTAAGCGACATCGCGCTCGACCCGGCCAACCTCTTGCTGCTGGTGGCGTTGGTGCTGGCCCTGCCGCTGGTACTGGGCATGGCTACCGCGCGGCTGAAACCGCGGTTCGCCGAGCTCGCGCAAAAACCCATGCGTATCGGCTCTATCTGCGTGCTGTTCGGCTTCGTGGCACTCGCGTTTGCTAACAACATGGATGTGTTTATCGAAAACGCCCACCGCATCGTGGCGCTGGTCGCCGGGCATAACGCGGTTGCGCTAAGCCTTGGGGCCCTGGCCGGTTATGCCACAGGTTTGCCGAAGAACGACCGCCGGGCGGTGACTATAGAGATCGGCATCCAGAACTCCGGGCTCGGTCTGGTTATTCTTTTCACCTTTTTCCCCCAAGCCTCCGGCATGATCTTAATCACCGCCTTCTGGGGCATCTGGCATCTGATCTCGGGGCTAACGTTGGCCCTGATCTGGTCAAAAACAGCAGGAGACACGGCTCGTGGCCCAAAACATAGCTAAGAACAATATATTGATCACCGGCGCCGCCGGCTACATCGGTCGGCAATTGGCCGAGCGCCTAGCCGACCATCAGACGAGCGAACATACCGTTCTGGGTTTGGACATCCGCGCGCCCAAGTCGCCACCCTGCGAATGCGTGGAAATGGATATCCGCGACCCCGGACTAGCCGAGTTAATGCGTGCACGCAGTATTACCCAAGTCGTGCACCTGGCGGCGGTGCTGGAAGATTCCGGCGACCGCGCCCGCGATTACGATATCGACGTTAACGGCACCCGCAACGTACTGGATGCCTGCCTGCACGCCGGCGCAGCGCAGATCGTGGTCACCAGTTCCGGCGCGGCCTACGGTTACCACGCCGACAACCCCGAGTGGCTCGATGAAGACGACGCCCTGCGCGGCAACCCCGAGTTCGCCTACTCCGATCACAAAAGACGGGTCGAGGAGATGCTGGCCGAGTACCGGCAAACCCATCCGCAACTGGGGCAACTGATCCTGCGCCCCGGCACGGTGCTGGGCGCGCATACGCACAACCAGATCACCAACCTGTTCGAGGGCAAGCGGGTGCTGGCGATCGCGGGCTCGGATTCGCCATTCGTTTTCATCTGGGATGCGGACGTGGTCGGCGCAATTATCCATGGCCTCGATACCACCGCCGCCGGCGCCTACAACCTGGCCGGTGACGGCGCCCTGCGCATCGATCAGGTCGCGGCGGTTCTGGGCAAGCCGCTACTGCGTATTCCGGCCGGCGTGTTGATGGCGGCGCTGTGGGTAGGCAAGCGCCTGGGTCTGACCCGCTACGCGCCGGCCCAGGTCAACTTTTTGCGCTATCGGCCGGTGCTATCGAACTGTCGGCTGAAGGAAGAACTCGGCTACGTGCCGGCCAAAACCTCGGAAGAAGTCTTTCGGTTTTTCGTCGAACATGCGCGCGGGCGCGGCCAATTATGAAAACCGTCCTCATTACCGGCGCGGCCTCCGGCCTGGGCTGGGCGCTTGCCCAAGCTTTTTTCGAGCAGGGCGATAGCGTGGTGCTGGCCGACCGCGACGCGGATACGCTAGCCGAGCGCGCCCACACCCTGGCCGGCCAGGACCGCGATCGTATCCGGCACTACGTCCTGGATGTCACCGACAGCGATGCGCTGCGTGCCTTGACCGCGTGGTTGCAAACCGAACTCGGCGGCCTGGACGTGCTCGTCAATAACGCCGGCATCACCCACCGTTCACTGGCCGCCAAGACCGACCCGGCGGTGTTCCGACAGGTGATGGCGGTGGATTGGCAGGCTCCGGTGGAGCTGACCCTGCTCTGCCTGCCGGTGCTCAAGGCTGCCCGCGGCAGCATTATCAACATCGGCTCCATGGCCGGCTGGATGCCGGTACTGGGCCGCGCCGGCTATTGCAGCGCCAAGGGCGCGCTGACCCAGTTCTTCGAGACCCTGCGGGGCGAGGTAGCGGCCGACGGCGTACATATTTTAATGGCGTACCCCAGCTTCCTGGACACACCAATCGAAACCAATGCCTTGGGCTTTGATGGCCAACCCGCCCCCCACAAGCGTTCCCAGGTTGGGGCCATGCGCACACCGGAGTGGATGGCAGCACGCATACTGCGCGCTCACCGGCGCGGCGGCAAACGGCTTTACGGCGACAGCATCAGCCGTTTCGGCAGCATTTTGTGGCGGCTGTGGCCAGACCTGTATCAGCGGCTGATGACACGCAAATTCGCCAGCGAACTCGAGCAGTAACATGCTCGATCTGCTCACAACGCCCTGGATTTTACTGGGGCTGTTTATCCTGATCGCCTACACCACCGAGGCCATGACCGGCTTCGGCAGCATCGTCATCGCCCTGTCGCTTGGCGCGCTGGTGTTACCGATCGACGCCATGTTGCCCGTGCTGGTGCCGCTGAACATTTTCATGAGCGGCTATCTGTCGTTCAAATACCGCCGGCATGTCGACCGCCGGGTGCTGTTGCGCCTGATTCTGCCCATGATGTCGCTCGGCACGCTAACCGGGTACGCGCTCTACCCCTGGCTGGGCGACAGCATTCTGGAAAGCGCCTTCGGCGGCTTGATCGTCTGGTTCGCGGCGCGCTCGCTGTGGCGCGAATTCCACGGCATCACAGCGTGCGAACGCGGCGACTTGTGGACTCGGGGTTGGATGTTCGCCGCCGGCATCACCCACGGACTGTTCGCGTCCGGCGGACCGCTGCTGGTTTATGCCCTGTCCGGCGTGCCACTGGACAAGGCGCGCTTTCGCGCCACCCTGATTGTAGTGTGGTTCGCGCTCAATTCCCTGTTGACGGGGGTGTTCCTGCTCGACGGTTCCTTGCTACCAGCGTTGCCGCGGGTCGTCCTGTATTTGCCGGTACTGCTGGTCGGCGTGCTGCTGGGCGAATTCCTGCACCACCGCATCGACGAAACCGGCTTTCGCAGGGCGGTCTTCCTAGTCTTGTTGGTGGCAGGTGCCGCGCTGGCTTGGCCGCGCTAGTGTAGTGCGTTGGAATTAACGGTGCTTAGCGGTGATGAGTCCGAAAAGTCGTCATTGCGAGCCCCTCAGTCCGCCTATCGGTCGGCCACGAACCGAAATGAACGTGTGCGCTGCTTGGTAATGTCGGATACTCAGCCAGCGGGAGCGCGAGGCCGGCGCTTCGTTGGTGCCTAAAGAGCCCG
>JBDNIO010000242.1:0-11193 GCA_041688215.1 Salinisphaeraceae bacterium
CTGACTACGGCCTGGGGCTATGCCCATGCCCGGCGCACCGGCCTGGAAGTTTATCTGACAGATCCCGGCGTGCCGATTGATAGCAATCATCTGGAGCGCGCCGCGCCCTGCGCGCGATTCCCATGGGCCGCAAGAACTGGCTGTTTTGCTGGTCTGAGGCCGGTGCCCAGGATGGGGGGATTATGCAAAGCCTGATCGTAACCTGCCGGCTACACGGCATTAACCCCTATGATTATTTGGTGGATGGGCTGCAGCGCATTGATCGCCATCCGGCCTCTAAGGTGACTGAACTGACCCCGCGGCTGTGGAAACAGCATTTCGCCGACAATCCGCTACGCTCGCCTTTGCATACGCTTAGCGGATACGC
Source organism: Salinisphaeraceae bacterium (assembly GCA_041688215.1). Classification (GTDB taxonomy): domain Bacteria; phylum Pseudomonadota; class Gammaproteobacteria; order Nevskiales; family Salinisphaeraceae; genus JBDNIO01. Next base: position 368 of record JBDNIO010000242.1, read on the forward strand.
AAGTACGCCGGTGGGTTAGCGGTTACGGTCAAACGAAGGTACAGAGTCTTTCCTGTATTGGCCGAGCCACGACAACAGGCACGGGATCGAGTCGCTCAACATGGCCACTTGAAAAAGGTTAAGTAAGTGCCATTCGGGTAGAATCCTGCGGATATCGTGGGCTGTTAACCCAACGGAAATTAGAGCAGGATTACACTTAACCCGTCGTCCGAAATTTCCCGACCACCTCTGTATTTGGGTGTCTGCCGCCAGCCTCTGTATAATCCTGTGATCACTGTAACCCCCACGACCCTCGCCGGTGGTGGGGGTTTTGAATTATCGCGGATAAAAAGAGAAGCGCAGCAATGGAAGTATCGGTAGAAAACGCAGGTGGCCTGGAACGACGTTTGAAGGTTCAGATTCCCGCCGAGCAGGTTGAGCAGGCGGTTGAGCAGAAGATCAAGCGTGTTGGCCAGCATGCCAAGATTCCAGGTTTTCGGCCCGGCAAGGTGCCGATCAAGGTGCTTTATCAGCGTTATGGCGACAGCGCGCGCAGCGAAGTGGCCGGTGAATTGGTGCAGACCACTTATCCGCAGGCGCTCGAAAAAACCGAGATGAAGCCTGCGGGGCGTCCGAATGTGGAGCTGGGTGACTACAAGGCGGGTGACGCGCTGGAATATACCGCCACCTTTGACGTTTATCCCGAAATTAAATTGCAGGGTCTGGACAAGCTCCAGGTCGAGCGTCCGGTAGCGGAAATTACCGAAGCGGATATCGACAAGACCATTGAGCGTCTGCGCGAACAGAACAAGGACTTCGCAGAAGTTGAGCGCGAGGCCCGTGACGGGGATCAGGCGGTTATAGATTTCGTCGGAAAAATCGGCGACGAAGAATTTTCCGGCGGCACTGGTACCGATATTAAAGTAGACGTGGGCGAGGGCCGTTTCCTGCCCGATCTCGAGCGCGCACTGGTGGGCCGCAAGGCGGGTGAAGAATTTAATGCGCCGGTAGACTTCCCCGAAGATTACGGTGCCGAGGATCTGGCGGGCAAGACTGCCCATTTCGATGTGACGATGAAAACCGTCAGCGAGCCTAAATTACCGGAAGTTGATGACGAATTCCTGAAAAAAGTGGGCATAGAAGAGGGCGGCGAAGCCGCGCTGCGTGACAAGATCAGGGAATCGCTGACCTCAGAGAGCAAAAACGCGGTAGAGACCCAGGTAAAAACCCAAGTCATGGATGGCCTGCATGCCGCCAACCCCATCGAAGTGCCCAAGTCTATGGTTGCTCAGGAAATTGATCGCATGCGTCAGGAGGCGCTGCAGCGCATGCCGGAAGAGTTTCGCCAGGATGCGGAAAAGGCGCGCGAATTATTGCCCGACGAGCAATTGCGTGAATCCGCCGAGCGCCGCGTTGCGCTGGGCCTTTTGCTGGCGGAAGTGATTTCCGAGAACAAGATTGAGCTCAACCGCGAGCGCGTTACCGAAAAGCTGGATGAACTCGCTGGTGGTTATGACCAGACCGAGCAGGTGAAACAGTATTACCAGTCCAACCCGCAGATGATGCAAGGCATTGAAGCCATGGTTATGGAGGGGCAGGTGGTTGAATCCTTGCTCGGGAATGCCAATGTTAAGGACAAGAAGGTAACATTGGCCCAGTTGATGAGCGAAGGCCAAGACGACCATGGACACGACCACGAGCACTGAGTTACATCGCATTACACCTGCGAGTTCCCCGCCAGCAAGAGACGAGATATGAGCCAAGATAATTCAGACCTGCGCCCCAGCAATATCGGCCTGGTGCCGATGGTGGTGGAGCAAACCGCCCGCGGCGAGCGCGCTTTCGATATTTATTCGCGTCTGCTCAAAGAGCGGGTGGTATTTATCGTCGGCGGCATTGATGACCACATGGCCAACCTGATTGTGGCGCAATTGCTGTTTCTGGAATCCGATAATCCGGACAAGGATATTCAGCTTTACATCAACTCCCCTGGCGGCGTAATCACGGCTGGCATGTCCATTTACGACACCATGCAATTCATCAAGCCGGACGTTTCAACCATGTGTCTGGGCCAGGCCGCAAGCATGGGCGCGGTGCTGTTGGCCGCGGGTGTACAAGGCAAACGTTTTTGCCTGCCGCATTCGCGGGTGATGATTCACCAGCCTTCCGGCGGATTCCAGGGCCAGCAGTCGGATATTGAAATTCACGCGCGGGAAATACTGTCTGCGCGGGCGCGCCTGAATCAGGTGTTGGCCGATCACACCGGCCGGGATCTGAAGAAAATACAGGCCGATACCGAGCGTGATTTTTTCATGAGCGCGCCAGAGGCCAAGGATTACGGCGTGGTCGACCAAGTCCTTACAACCCGCGCGGCAATGTCCGAAGACAAGTAATTACGCGGCGAACCGATTAGCAATCAGCCGGTCTTAAATTATTGTTGGCATTATTGCCGGCATAATGCTGGCAACTTGTCTGGGCTGGGCCTGTCACCATTAAAACTACTCGCACTGCGGTCCCAGTGTTGTACTATCAACAGTAGATTGACTTAAAGAGGCTAACGGATGTCTGACGAGGTTCAAGGTAACGGCAACAACGACCGCACCCTGTACTGCTCTTTCTGCGGCAAGAGCGAGCACGAAGTACGCAAACTCATAGCGGGGCCATCCGTATTTATCTGTGATGAATGCGTCGAGCTTTGCAACGATATTATGCGCGAAGAGCTGGCCAGCAAGCCCGCGCGCAAGGGCCTGCCGACGCCGCAGGAAATTCGTGCGGTGCTCAATGATTATGTGATCGGCCAGGAGGGTGCGAAGAAGGTGCTCGCGGTAGCGGTATATAACCACTACAAGCGCCTGAACGCCGGTTCCGCCGAGGACGGCGTCGAGCTGCAGAAATCCAATATCCTCATGATCGGGCCCACCGGCTGTGGCAAAACCCTGCTGGCCGAAACCCTGGCGCGCCTGCTGGATGTGCCGTTTGCTATCGCTGACGCCACTACGCTGACCGAAGCCGGTTATGTGGGCGAGGATGTGGAAAACATCATCCAGAAGCTGCTGCAAAAATGCGACTACGATGTCGAGAAGGCCCAGCGCGGCATAGTTTATATCGATGAAATCGACAAGATTTCGCGTAAGTCGGAAAATCCCTCCATTACCCGGGATGTGTCGGGCGAAGGCGTGCAGCAGGCGCTGTTGAAACTTATTGAGGGCACTACCGCTTCCGTGCCGCCCCAGGGCGGGCGCAAGCACCCGCAACAAGAATTTCTGCAGGTCGATACCGGCGGCATACTGTTTATATGTGGTGGCGCATTTGCCGGGCTGGAAAAAGTCATTGCCAACCGTGCCGGCAAATCTGGCATCGGCTTCTCGGCAGAAGTTAAAAGTCTGGAACAAACCCGTGAAATCGGCGAAGTTCTAGCCGGGGTTGAGCCGGAAGACCTGATAAAATATGGCCTGATCCCGGAGTTCGTCGGCCGCCTGCCCGTGGTTGCGACCCTGGAGGAACTCGACGAAGCCGCGTTGATCGAGATTCTGCAGGAACCCAAGAACGCACTGACCAAGCAATACGCGAAATTATTCGAGATGGAAGGCTGCGAGCTGGAAATCCGGGAAGACGCGCTACGTGCAATCGCCAAAAAAGCGCAGAAACGCAAAACCGGCGCGCGCGGCCTGCGCACCATCCTGGAAGGCATCCTGCTGGACGTGATGTACGATTTGCCGTCGATGGAAAACGTCGCCAAGGTGGTTGTAGACGAAGCGGTGGTTAAAGGTGACGCGCAGCCCTATATCGTTTATGAAAACACCGAGAAAACCCGCGCCGCTGCCGATTCGGGCCGTCCTAGCGCTTGAAAAAACCGCTATTCGGCCACAGTTTGTAGTTAGATATTCAGTGTGCCAGTCGATAACCGAAGCTGGTGACCAACAACGAGACTGATAGCATGGCCGATGCATCCTACCGAGCCCACGTCCTGCCTTTGCGGGATGTAGTTGTCTTCCCGCACATGGCAATCCCGCTATTTGTGGGCCGTGAAAAATCAATAAATGCGCTGGAAGCGGCCATGGCCGACGACAAGCGCGTTCTGCTGGTGGCGCAGCGCGCGGCAGATGTCGATGATCCCGGCGCGGACGAAATCTACGAAGTCGGCACGCTCGCCAGTATCCTGCAATTACTCAAATTGCCCGACGGCACTGTTAAAGTGCTGGTCGAAGGTGCCGAGCGCGCGCGTGTTACCGCATTGAACGTGGAAGACGGCGCGCTAATCGCTGACTGCGACCAAATCCCCGAAGATGAAGACAGCAGCGACGGCTCCGAGCTGGACGCGCTCATGCGCTCCACCCTTTCGGTATTCGAACAATACGTCAAGCTCAACAAAAAAGTTCCGGCGGAACTGTTGCCCTCGCTATCCAGCATGGATTCTGCCGGGCGCCTGGCCGACACCATTGCCGCGCATCTGAACCTGAAGCTTGACGAAAAGCAGGACGTGCTCGAAATCGACGATCCCGGTGCGCGCCTGGAACACGTGCTTGCCAAAGTCGACGCCGAAATTGAAGTGCTGCAAATCGAAAAGCGCATCCGCGGACGTGTCAAGCAGCAAATGGAGAAATCCCAGCGCGAGTATTATTTAAACGAACAGATGAAGGCCATCCAGAAAGAAATGGGTGACCTCGACGACGCCCCGAATGATCTGGAAGAACTGGCAAAGAAGGTTGAAAAGGTGGGCATGCCCAAAGACGTCAAGCGCAAGGCGCTGACCGAATTCAACAAGCTCAAGATGATGTCCCCCATGTCGGCCGAGGCTACGGTAGTGCGCAACTATCTGGACTGGCTGGTGGACGTGCCCTGGAAGAAGCGCAGTAAATCGCGCATCGAGCTCAAGCAGGCCGAGACCATCCTCGATGAGGACCACTACGGCTTGGAGCACGTCAAGGAGCGCATTATTGAAAATCTGGCCGTGCAGCAGCGTGTACGCAAGATCAAGGGCCCTATTTTATGTTTGGTGGGCCCACCCGGTGTTGGTAAGACTTCGCTGGGTCGCTCGATTGCACGTGCCACCAATCGCAAGTTCGTGCGTATGAGTCTCGGCGGTGTGCGTGACGAAGCCGAAATACGCGGTCATCGCCGCACCTATATCGGTTCCCTGCCAGGCAAGATTATCCAGAACATGGCTAAGGTGGGTGTGCGTAACCCGCTGTTTTTGCTGGATGAAGTCGACAAGATAGCGATGGATTTTCGTGGCGACCCGGCATCGGCGCTGCTGGAAGTGCTCGATCCGGAGCAAAACAACAGTTTTGCCGATCATTACCTGGAGGTCGACTACGATCTGTCGCAAGTCATGTTCGTCTGCACCGCCAACACACTGGATATTCCGCCGCCGTTGCTCGACCGCATGGAAGTGATTCGTCTTCCCGGTTACACCGAAGACGAAAAAACCAATATCGCCCAGCAGTACCTTGTCCCGAAAAAAATGGAAGAGTCGGGCCTGGACGAAAACGAGTTGAGCATTTCGGAAAATGCGTTGCGCGACATAGTGCGCCGCTATACGCGGGAAGCCGGTGTGCGCAATCTGGAGCGCGATATCAGCAAAATTTGCCGCAAGGTGGTTAAGGAATTAATTTCGGATAAGCGCAAAAAGTCGATTCAGGTGTCTACCCGCAACCTGGGAAACTATCTCGGCGTGCCAAAATTTCGCTATGGCCGTGCCGAGGAAGTGGACCGCGTGGGCCAGGTTACGGGCTTGGCATGGACCGAAGTCGGTGGCGAATTATTAACCATAGAATCTGCAGTTGTGCCCGGCCGCGGCAAACCGATTCAGACCGGCAACCTGGGTGATGTGATGCAGGAATCCATCCAGGCTGCGCTGACGGTTGTGCGCAGTCGCGCGCACAAGTTGGGCATTCCGCGCGATTTTATGACGAAATATGATCTGCATGTACACGTTCCCGAGGGCGCGACACCCAAGGACGGCCCGTCGGCGGGCGTAGGTATGTGTGTCGCGCTGGTGTCCGCCCTGACTGAAATTCCGGTACGTGCAGACGTCGCGATGACCGGCGAAATCACCCTGCGCGGCGATGTTTTACCTATCGGCGGTCTCAAGGAAAAGCTACTGGCAGCCCATCGTGGCGGCATTCAGGTTGTGCTTATTCCGGAAGAAAATGTCAAAGACCTCAGGGAGATACCCGACAACATTAAGAACAAGCTCGACATCCGTGCGGTGCGTCGCATTGATGAAGTGCTGGAAATCGCGCTCACTCGCTTACCCGAGCCGATACCCGAACCCGAACCCGAAATAATGACAGAGGCCAAAGCGGGCGGTGAAGCTGGTGAAATCCGAGCCCATTGACAAGCGCCATCGGCTTAGGTAAGGCAGACCTGGACTTGGGGGAAACCCTTTTTCTATCTTGGTTGACGCCTTGCCAAGCCAGTTGGTATAACATCACCTCGTTCGCCACTGTTGCCGGCTCGTTTTTGGTTTGGGCCAGTACCTTGGTTACCACGAATGAACAGGGAGTCGCCTGCCAGTTAAGCCCATCGCCGTGCAGCGATGCGCTTGATTGTTGGTGACGGACGGTCCACCCATAACATATCCTGAAAGGATACTTAATATGAACAAATCTGATCTGATCGACGCCGTAGCAGCCAAAGCCGATCTCTCCAAATCCGACGCTTCCGGTGCCGTTGACGCCGTGATTGATTCAATCACCGGTGCCTTGAAAAAAGACGACAAGGTCTCTCTGGTAGGCTTTGGCGTATTCTCCGTACGCAGCCGTGCCGCCCGTCAGGGCCGCAATCCCAAGACCGGACAAGCCATTACCATCCCTGCCGGCAAGACGCCTGGTTTCAAGGCTGGTAAGGCGCTCAAGGATGCCGTAAACTAGCGCGCCTTCCACGGGTGCTGACCTGAACACAGCGCCTGTTTCGGGTGCTTAGCTCAGTTGGTAGAGCGTCGCCTTTACACGGCGAATGTCGGCGGTTCGAGCCCGTCAGCACCCACCAGTTGGGGAACCACTGGCCTATTTATACACGTTCGCGCCGGACGCAAAGGCCCGGCTCCTTCGGAGTTTGGCCAAAAAGGCTCAGCTCCAGCGTTGCGAGGCTTGACCATAGATGTGCTATGGTGCTGCGCCTCGCGCCTTGTATCTAAGCCTTTTTGGTGCAAACGCGAACGCGTATAAATAGGTCAGTGGTTCCGTTCGGAGCGGTAGTTCAGTTGGTTAGAATGCCGGCTTGTCACGCCGGAGGTCGCGGGTTCGAGTCCCGTCCGCTCCGCCATTCCTTTGCACGCTTGGCCGTGCAATCAGGGCGCTTCACTTGAGGCGCCTTTTTTTTGATTAACAGCTAAGGTACGCAGATGCTGCAACGCATAAGAGATAACGCCAGCGGACCACTAGCCTACGCAGTGGTGGCACTTATCAGCCTGGTTTTTGGTGTTTGGGGCATTGGCTCCTATTTCACAGACTCACCCAATCCGGTTATCGCCCAGGTGGGGGATACGGAAATAACCAAATATGAGCTGCAGCAGGCTTACGACCAGCGTTATCAGCGCTTGCAGCAATTGATGGGAGAGAACTTCGATCACGACCTGATTGAGCCCGAAAGTTTCCGGCGCGACGTGCTCAATGGCCTTATTCAGCAGGCGGCCTTGTCGCAATACGCCAGCGAGCAGGGATATCGCATAACCGATCAGGGTCTGTTACAGGCACTGCGCGATGACCGCCGTTTTCAGGTAGACGGCGAATTCTCTTCCGAACGTTACCGCGCGCTGTTGTCACAAGCGCGTATCGCCCCCGGGGCCTACGAGTCCAACCTGCGCGGCGACCTGCAAATAGGCCAGGTGCGTGACGCTGTTCTGAACACGAGCTTCGTAACACATCGTGAAGTCGGCTTGAGCTATCGCCTGGAACACCAGAAACGCCAGCTTGCCTATCTGAATTTCAATCCGGATGATTATTCCGACCAGGTTGACGTCACTGCCGCCGAGATTGGAAACTATTACAAGGAAAATGCTGGGCAATTCAAAACGCCGGAGCGGGTCAAGCTTTCCTACATCGATGTTGACCGTAATGATCTGATAGTGGCAGAAAAGCCCGAAGCACAGTTCCTGCAGGCGCTTTACGACCAGGAGAAGAAAGCCAGCTTCACAACGCCAGAGCGGCGCAAGGCGCGCCATATTCTGGTTCGTATCGACGATGATACCGATGAAGGCGCCGCGCGCGAGAAGATACAGTCCCTGGTCCAAAAGCTCGATGAAGGTGCCGAATTTGCAGAGCTCGCCAAGCAGGAATCCGACGACGAAAGCACGGCCAAGCAAGGCGGTCAACTGGATTGGATTACCCCCGGCACCATGGTGGAGGGCTTTGAAAAAGCGCTGTTCGCCATGGATGCGGATTCCACATCCAAGCCGGTACGTACCGATTTTGGTTGGCATCTGATCAAACTGGAAGGTATTGACCCCGCGAAGGTAAAACCGTTTGAAGATGAAGAAGTACAGGCCGAATTACTCGAGATTTATCGCGCGCAGGAACGCGACGAACGTTACCGGCAGATGACCGAACGCCTGGACAGCCTGAGTTTTGAGGCGCCGGATTCCCTGCACCCCTTGTCCGATGAGCTTGAGCTCACAGTGAAAACCACGGATTGGCTGTCGCGCGGCGACGATGATGCTAAAGGCCTGGCTAAATACGCCGCGGTACGCAAGGCGGCTTTTTCCGATTCAGTGCTCAAGGACGAGCTCAACAGCACGCTGATCCAGCTCAGTGGCGACCGCCAGGTTGTTGTTCGTATATCCGATCATGCGCAGGCGCAGCAACGCCCACTGGCCGAGGTTGAAGACCAGATCCGCGCCCAGCTACGTGATGATGCCGCTGCCGGCATGGCCAGAAAGGCGGCGGAAAAAGCGCTCGAATCCCTGCGTAGCGGTGAGTCACTTACACAGGTGGCTACCGATGCCAAGACTAAATCCAAAACACCCGGCTGGGTAACCCGTGACAACGACACGTTACCCAAGGGTTTGCTGGATACCTTGTTTGCCCTGCCACATCCCGAAGCAGACGCTTCAAGTTATGGCCTGGCGGAGCTGGATACAGACTTTGCTGTGGTGCAATTTAAGGCCATCGAAGAAGCCACGCTGGATTCCAAGGATGTTGTTGACAGTGAAAAAGTAGCCCGCGAATCCCGCGGCCGCATTGCCGGTCTGGAGTTTTCCGCGCTGCGCCAGGAATTGAGCAACGACTTTTCGGTGGAGATTGAAGAGGACAAAATCAACTAACACCGTTGTGAGGCGCCGCAAATGACCGCCAGCCAGATAGGCTTTTCACTACTCATCCTGGGTATCCTGCTGTACTTGGGCAAATGGGTGCGAATGCATTGGCGACCGGCGCAGAAGCTGTTTCTGCCGGCCTCAATACTGGCGGGTGGTATCGGCCTGCTACTGGGCCCCGGCGTTCTGGGGGCGCTGGCCAGCACTCTGGCCGGCCCGCAAAGCGCACTGGCCGGCGGAATCTTCCCGCAAGACATGCTCACCGTCTGGAGCAAGCTGCCGGGATTGTTGATCAACGTCGTTTTTGCCACGCTGTTGCTGGGTATCCCCTTGCCCAAATGGGAGCGCATATGGCGCCTGGCCGGTCCGCAACTGGCCTTTGGCCTGAGCCTGGGTGCCGGCCAGTATGTTATCGGTATTCTGATCGCCGCGTTGATCCTGACGCCATTGTTTGGTCTGCCGCTCATGGCGGGCGCGTTGATTGAAATCGGGTTCGAGGGTGGGCACGGTACCGCCGCCGGGCTGCAAACCGTGTTTGTTGACCTGGGGTTCCCCGAAGGCGCGGATTTAGCCATTGGCATGGCCACCGTTGGCGTAATCTCCGGCATTGTATGCGGCATTATTCTGATCAACTGGGGGGTGCGCAATGGTAAAAGCGCGGTGCTGGATAAAAACGTCGGACAAATACCCGAAAGTCAGCAGCGCGGGCTGATTGCGCTCGAGGACCGACCCCGCGCCACCGGCGGCATGACCGTACGCAGCGAATCCATCGAGCCGCTAACCCTGCATTTTGCGTTTATCGCCATGGCTATTCTGGTGGGGTTGGGAATTCTGGAATCGCTGGTCTGGGTTGAGGAACAAACATGGGGCGGCGAGGGCGGCATCAGCCTGTTAGGCGCGGTGCCGCTATTCCCGCTGGCCATGATCGGCGGCCTGATTGTGCAACTGGTGCTTACGCGTTTTGATAAACATAAGCTACTGGACCGCGAAACCATGGAGCGTATTCAGGGCTTCGCCCTGGACGTACTCATCGCCGCGGCCATAGCCAGCCTGTCCCTCATCGTAATTGCCAATAATCTGCTGCCCTTTATCCTGCTGGGCGTAGCGGGCATTGCCTGGAACGTTGCGCTGTTTCTATGGCTGGCACCGCGCATTATTCCGCGCTACTGGTTCGAGCGCGGTATTGGCGATATTGGTCAGTCCATGGGCGTGACCGCCACCGGCCTGATTCTGATGAAGATCGCCGACCCGGATAATAAATCACCCGCCTATGAAGCCTTTGGCTACAAGCAAATGGTTTTCGAGCCGTTTTTTGGGGGCGGCCTGGTCACTGGCCTGGCGTTGCCGGTGATTTATCACTTCGGACCATGGCCGTTTTTCGGCGTAATGCTTGCGCTATTGCTGCTCGGCGTGGGTTCTGGGTTGTTTTACTTTGGCCGTCTGAAAGAATAAACCGTGCCTATCCGGTTCATTGCCAATCATGCTGTCGGGTGAGTCCATTGGCCATTGTAGAGCGTTTCATAGGTAGGGGCTGATGCATGAGCAGCAAGCCCAAGAGCGGAATTGAATGCCGTCATGGGGTAGAAGCGGC
>JBDNIO010000243.1:0-11391 GCA_041688215.1 Salinisphaeraceae bacterium
CCACATGCTCCACCGCTTGTGCGGGCCCCCGTCAATTCCTTTGAGTTTCAACCTTGCGGCCGTACTCCCCAGGCGGAGAACTTATCGCGTTAGCTTCGACACTGACCAGCTAGGCCGGCCAACATCTAGTTCTCATCGTTTACGGCGTGGACTACCAGGGTATCTAATCCTGTTTGCTCCCCAAGCTTTCGTGCCTCAGCGTCAGTATTGGCCCAGAAGACTGCCTTCGCCATTGGTGTTCCTCCACATATCTACGCATTTCACCGCTACACGTGGAATTCCATCTTCCTCTACCATACTCTAGTCATGCAGTTTCAAATGCCATTCCCAGGTTGAGCCCAGGGCTTTCACATCTGACACACATAACCGCCTACGCACGCTTTACGCCCAGTAATTCCGATTAACGCTCGCACCCTTCGTATTACCGCGGCTGCTGGCACGAAGTTAGCCGGTGCTTATTCTGCTGGTACCGTCAAGGCAAAGGGTATTAACCTATGCTTTTTCTTCCCAACCTAAAGTGCTTTACAACCCTAAGGCCTTCTTCACACACGCGGCATGGCTGGATCAGGCTTGCGCCCATTGTCCAATATTCCCCACTGCTGCCTCCCGTAGGAGTCCGGACCGTGTCTCAGTTCCGGTGTGGCTGATCATCCTCTCAGACCAGCTACTGATCGTCACCTTGGTGAGCCGTTACCTCACCAACAAGCTAATCAGACCTAGGCTCATCCATCTGCGTGAAGCCTCCGAAGAGGTCCTCCACTTTGCTCCGTAGAGATTACGCGGTATTAGCCCCGGTTTCCCGGAGTTATCCCCCACAGTTGGGCAGATTCCTAGGCATTACTCACCCGTCCGCCGCTCGACGCCCACCCGAAGGTGTCGTTTCCGCTCGACTTGCATGTGTTAGGCCTGCCGCCAGCGTTCAATCTGAGCCAGGATCAAACTCTCCAGTTTATTTAGTCTAACTGGTGCAACTTTCGCATCCGAAGACGCTAGGTTACGTGAGCGATCCCAAGCTTTACGCTTTGGATACTCTATTGGTACATGGCTTTTGCCACACCCAACGGAGCACCCACACAAGTCACTTATCTAATTGTTAAAGAGCGTTCCTGCAAGCGCTTTAAGCGCGTTGCGGAGGGCGTATTATAGGGACCGTAATCTAACTGTCAACAAAAAACTGAAAAGAATTTACAGATCGCCATGAATAAAGGGCTAGCGGTTTTTCCATTGCATGCTGCGGCGCGCAATAACGGCCAGATTCACGGGTTTGGCGCATATTTCGCCCTGAATTCGCTAAAGAATGTGGGACTATTCTGTGGTTTGCACTTTGGCAATACGGCGTTTCCCGACTCTTATTATGTGTGTTACGCCGCTGATGATGCTTATACCAGGGTCTTCGACTCTTTCATCATCAACCCTCACCGCACCCTGTTTGATCAGGCGCATGCCTTCGCCGTTGCTTTGCGTCAAGCCCGCAGCTTTCAGGAACGCAGCAATCTGCATGCCCTGCGCCCCAACGGCTACTTCCAGTAACTCGAGGTCCTCGGGAACAACGCCTTGCTGAAAGTGGGCAACAAACGCGGCCTGCGCCGCCCTGGCCGCTCCTGCACCATGAAACCGAGCCACGATCTCTTCCGCCAGCAGAAATTTTATATCGCGCGGATTGGCGCCTCCGGACACATCATCTTGATAACGCCGCACTTCGGCGAGCGGCTTGAAGGACAGCAATTCAAAATAACGCCACATCAAGTCGTCCGAAATCGACATAAGCTTGCCGAACTGTTCCTCCGGCGGTTCTTCTATACCTATATAGTTGTCGAGCGACTTGGACATCTTGTTCACGCCGTCCAGCCCTTCCAGCAGCGGCATGGTCAATACCAGCTGCGGCTTTTGGCCATAGGCCTGCTGTAATTGCCGCCCGACCAGCAGGTTAAATTTCTGGTCCGTGCCGCCGAGCTCCACATCCGCTTTCAAGGCCACGGAGTCGTAGCCCTGAACCAGTGGATACAGGAATTCATGGATGGCGATCGCCTGGCCGGCTTTATAACGCTTGTTGAAATCGTCACGCTCGAGCATGCGCGCAACCGTGTGGTTGGCGGCCAGTTTGATCATATCCGCGGAGGTTAATTTATTCAGCCAGCGCGAGTTGAATTTCACGCGTGTGCGGTCTGCCTCCAGCACCTTGAATATCTGTGACTCGTAGGTCGCCGCGTTCGCAGCAACTTGCTCCACGGTCAGCGGCTTGCGCGTTACGTTCTTGCCGGTGGGATCTCCGATCATGCCGGTGAAATCGCCGATCAGGAATACCACCTCGTGCCCGAATTCCTGAAAGGCGCGCATTTTATTCAGTAAAACCGTATGCCCCAGGTGCAAATCCGGCGCGGTGGGATCGAATCCGGCCTTGATTACCAGGGGCTCCCCAGAAGCTGCGCTAGCGGCCAGACGTTGCTCGAATTCGCCATCTGGAATAAGCTCTTGCGCGCCGCGGCGGATTTCCTGTAGCTGGTCTTTCATTTGATCATTCACGGGTCGAGAACTTTCCTTAAAACAGTGTGTCTTATCAGGTCATATCCGGCGTCAATTAACATTCTACCCGCAAAAGCCTTGCTAAATATAGGAATTTGTGGTTATTTATGCAAAAAATAACCAACAATCCTAAGTTCGCAAGGCATTTTGTCGATACCGTAACTTAAGCCAATCACAAACAGCGAAGGGCGACTATCTATGAGCAGGATAGGGGAAGATTATATCTGGCTGGCAAAACCGCAGCGCAAACAACCCTCACTTCGCATGCTGGGGTTCGCAATAGGCATCCCCCTCGTGGTTGGCGCGGTGAGCCTGGCGAACTGGGACCAGCCGGAGTCCTCAGCCAATAAAGCGCGTGCGATGATCTCTCCGGTTTCCGCTGCCGAAGCAAAAGCAAGCGACGAGGTCGGCAAGTTTGATACCGATATGGACGTTGCGCTCATACCCACCGAAGTTCACGAAATTATCCCGCCTGCTGCGCCAGAATCAGAAACCACTGCCACCATATCCACCCCCCTGCCGCCCGCGACGGATGCCGCAGCCAAAAGCAATAAGGCGTCGCGCACGCCAGCGCCTGACTGGATAAACGTAAAAATCGAGAGCGGCGACACTCTGTCCCTGGCATTTCTGCGCTATGACCTATCCTATCGCGATTCACTGACGATCTCGCATCTGCCGAACTATGGATCGCGATTTACCCGCGGCTTGAAAACCGGTGATTCTTTCAGGGTGAAAGCCGATGCCAATGGCCGCGTTCTGGCGCTTGAGTTTCCACTCGACGAAATCCGCACACTCGAGTTACGTCGTGATGCAGATAGCTTCACCTCCAACGCTTCGGAAGCCAGCGTGGAGCACCGTGTCGCCTACGCCGTGGGCACCATCGACACCAGTTTTTATGTGGATGCGCTGGAAGCCGGGCTTTCAGACAACCTGATCATGAATCTGGCCTATATTTACGGCTGGGACATCGACTTTGTTCAGGACATTCGCGCTGGTGACCGTTTCATCGTGGTTTACGACGAGCTTTATCGCGACGGCGAAAAAATTCGCGATGGCAAGATCCTGGCCGCCGAATTCCAGAACCAGGGGCGCGCCCTCAAGGCGCTGCGCTACACCAACAACGAAGGCGAAAGCGCTTATTACGCGCCGGACGGCCGGGTCATGAAAAAGGCATTTTTACGTGTGCCGATGGACCAGTTTCGCATCAGCTCGCACTTCAACCTGCAGCGCAAACATCCCATCCTGAACACCATACGCGCGCACTCGGGCACCGATTACGCCGCCGCCACGGGCACCCCGATTAAAGCAGCGGGCGACGGGCGCATCGCTTTCCGGGGCCGCAAGGGTGGCTATGGCAACCTGATAGAAATCCGCCACAACAACCGCATCAGCACGCGTTATGGGCATATGTCCCGTTTTCGCAGCGGCTTGGGCAATGGCAGCTTTGTGCGCCAGGGCCAGACCATCGGCTACGTGGGGCAATCCGGTTTAGCTACGGGTCCACACCTGCATTATGAATTCCGCGTTTACGGGGCGCCGAAGAACCCGGAAACCGTGGCGTTACCCAAAGCTGATCCGCTGCCCAAAAAATACATGGAAGAATTCAAGCGCAAGAGCGCACCCCTGGTAGCACAGATCGAGGCGCTGGACCGTATCCAGGTAGCCTCTAATTCCGGGATGCAATAGCGGCTTCATCGCCGTTGGGCCCCTTCCGTGCCGGCACTTTATATCGGCCTTATTTCCGGCACCAGCATGGATGCCGTGGACGCCGCGCTGGTCGACCTGGAAGACCCGCGTCGTCCTGTAATACTGGCCCGCCACGCCGAACCTCCGGAAGCCAAACTACGCTCAGAACTGCTGAGCTTGTCGCAGGATGTCGCTGGCGTAACGCTGGCCAAACTCGGTGAGCTTGATCAGCGCGTAGGCCACTGGTTCGCGGATGCGGCACAAAATCTAATCGAGTCCAGCGGTGTTTCATCTAAAAGCGTTCTCGGAATAGCTAATCACGGCCAGACTCTGCATCATGCCCCGCGCGGGCAATATCCCTTCAGCCTGCAAATTGGCGACAGTAATGTGGTAGCGGCACGTACCGGTATTACCACCGTCGGCCAGTTTCGCGGCGCCGACATCGCCGCCGGCGGTGAAGGCGCACCGCTGGCGCCAGCGCTACACCACCAGATCTTTCAGCACGCCCACGAACACCGCTGTGTTATCAACCTGGGCGGCATTGCCAACATTACTCTGCTGCGTGCCAACCCGGATTCGGAAGATACCTCGCAAGTGCTGGGCCTGGACACCGGCCCCGCCAGCGCATTGATGGATGCCTGGATTTCAGAACACCTGGGTGACCCGCAGGATACGGATGCGCGATGGGCGCGTGGCGGCCAGGTAGACGAGACGTTGCTAAGTCATTTGCTGCAGGAACCGTATTTTCATCTTGGCGCGCCCAAAAGTACGGGCCGCGAACATTTCAATCTGGACTGGCTGCGCAATCAGCTTGCCGCCCTGCCACAGCCGCCCGACCCGGTAGACGTACAGCGCACCCTGTGCGAACTCTCGGCACGCACTATTGCGGATGCCGTTGAAGAATATGGCCCGGATACCCAACGCGTGCTGTTGTGCGGCGGCGGTGCCAGGAATCCTCTCTTGCGTGAGCGCATTGCGTCCCTGCTGGCCCCGTGCAGCGTGGAACTCAGCGATGATTACGGCGTAGACGGCGACTGGGTAGAGGCACTTGCGTTTGCCTGGCTGGCGATGCGCACAATCAAGGGATTGCCGGGCAACGTACCGAGCGTAACCGGCGCGTCACGCGCGGTGGTTCTGGGTGGGGTTTATGCGCCGTGAGGCGTGAGGCGTGAGGCGTGAGGCGTGAGGCGTGAGGCGTGAGGCGTGAGGCGTGAGGCGTGAGGCGTGAGGCGTGAATGAGGCTATTTCGTTCTCTCACTGTCAAGCACTTTTATTAACTTTATTTTAGGACCTAACGGCCAAGATACGGGGCAAATTACTACGCGAGGGCACATAGCTTCTCCGCCTCACGCCTCACCCCTTTCGCCTCACGCAATTATACCGAGAAGGAATTTCCGCAGCCGCAGGTAGTACTGGCGTTGGGGTTGCGAATCACGAACTGCGCGCCTTCTACCCCGTCGGAAAAATCAATTTCTGCGCCGCCCAGGTACATGATACTCATGGGGTCGGTCAAAAGGGTTACGCCCTGTTTCTCGACCTGGGTGTCGCCATCTTCGATATTCTCATCGAAGGTGAAGCCATACTGAAACCCTGAACAGCCGCCGCCGGAAACAAACACCCGCAGCTTGAGCGCGGGGTTGTTTTCTTCCTGCAACAGCGCGTGCACCTTGCTCGCCGCAGAATCGGTAAAGATCAGCAGTGGCTCGTCTGCGGCCGCATCTGTGGGGGTGTGTTGTTGAACTGCTTCGCTCATATCTGGCTCATCTGTGTAGGCTAATACTTAAGACAATGCATCCTTTGCGACGTTCGCGCAAGCCCTGACCTCTCCTGATGCATTGCGCATGGCCACCCGGATTGCGCTACAAACTGATTTTACCCTGATTCGCCGCAGCCGAACTACTGCTTACCCCAGTGTTGGTAGTGCCCCCAGCAGCGGCCTTATCCCGACTGTTAGGGTCTTCCACGGGCCTTCTTGCGGGGGGTATCGCGGTTACTTTTTCCGCACTCTCACCTTCGTAGACCATTTGACCATTGACCATGGCGCCGCTGGTCATTTCGATTAGTTTATAATACACGTTGCCGTTAACGCGCGCCTTGGCGGACAAGGTAATACGCGCCGCAGCATGTACATCGCCCTCGACCGTACCGTTGAGCACCACATGCGGCACACGAATATCGCCTTCGACCGACCCGGACTCGCTAATGCTCAGCACGGCATTCTTGTCGGACTCCGCAATAACCTTGCCCTTGATCTTGCCGTCTACATGCAAGCCGCCGGCAAAACGAATATCGCCGGACAATTCACTTTGCCGGCCAATCAGGGTATCTACGGTGCTGGTCGGCTTGGCAGGCTTCGCTACCTTATTGCTGGCTACTTCATCCTTGCTGTTATTGTCCCTGCCCCACATAAAAACCTCCTCTTTATGGCATGTTAGCCGTTTGTCTGTGTCAGCTCATTCCAGTCGTATCGATCCACAAACGAGTCTTCGTCGCGATTGCGCGGTACTACTTCGATCTCCACGAGGGTGGGATCAAAATTTTTCGGCAGACGGAAGGTACCCGTCAACTCCTGAAAATACTTGAAAGAGAACACAATATTGGTCTTGGAATCAAGCGCCATCTTGTCCCAGGTAACGCTGATTGCTTCGTCATTGCGCAAACCATCAACGCGCAGGCGTACATCGCCTTTAACCGTCTTGTCGTGCCGGGCCGACTGAATGAGCACCAGATTGTAAGTGTAGGTGCGCCGTTTGCTTGTTTCACTCAGGCTGAACTGCTGCACGCGCAAGCCGGCTTTGGCCTGCTCGGGCGAGAGAATTCCGCGGTAAAAAGCCAGTTCCTTTTTTGACTCTTCGACCTGGGCCTGGAGTTCAGTCAGCGCTTGTTGCAGTTCACTGCCCGCAGCGGTATCGACATCGCTGGAGCGTTCCAGCGCAACGATACGCGCATTCAAAGCACGATTTTCCTCTTTCAGCCGACGGTTATCCTGGGCCAGGCGTTTTATATCCGTTTCGGCACGCTGCTCCGAGACCTGGTAAGTCTGGTAAATATCCTGCGCCTGTGACCGGCCCAGCGCGTACAACGCCCAGGCAAACGCCAGCGCCAGCGCTGCCGCACCCGCAATATACAGCCGGCGGCGTTTCTCATGCGCCTCGTCCTGGATGACAACGCGCGGACTCACGGCACCAGGCCACCCGCAGCCAGGCCCATATTTTCGTCCAGGCCATACACCAGATTCATGCACTGCACAGCTTGGCCGGAGGCACCCTTGACCAGATTATCGATTACAGACAACACCACGGCAGTATTGCCATCACCCGGGCGATAAACCGCAATGCGGCAATCATTCGCGCCGCGCACCATGCGCGTTTCCGGCGTCGTTCCTGCGGGTAGCACATCCACGAAAGGCTCGCTCGCGTAGCGTTGTTCGTACAGCACCTGTAATTGCGCCTGGGGGTCTTCCAAGCGCGCATATAACGTGGCGTGGATGCCGCGAATCATCGGCGCCAAATGCGGAACAAAGGTAAGACCGACCTCGCGCTGGACGACATCACCCAGGATTTGCCGAATCTCGGGCAAATGCCTGTGCCCTGCCACGCCGTAGGCCTTGAATGATTCGGACATCTCACCGAATAAAAAAGGCATCTTGCTGGTGCGGCCGGCACCGGAAACACCGGTTTTAGCATCCGCGATTAAACTATCAATCTCCACAATCCCCGCCTCAAGCAACGGCAGCCAGCCCAGAATAATGGCTGTGGGATAGCAACCCGGGCAGGCAACCAGTTGCGCGCCGGGAAGTTGGCTGCGGTTGATCTCCGGCAAACCGTACACAGCGGTTTCGATGAGTTCAGGACAAGCGTGCGGCTCGCCGTACCACTGCGCCCACAGGTCGGGATCGCGCAGGCGAAAATCAGCAGACAGATCAATCACACGCTTGCCCGCCGCAATCAGTTCCGGCACAAAATGCATGGCCGCAGCGTGCGGGGTGGCAAAGAAAACCACGTCGCAATCGGCCAGCGCGTCCAAGCCGGGTTCACTGAAGTTCAAGTCGATGTGCCCGCGCAAATGTGGAAAAACATCCGCAACCGCCTGCCCGGCTTCCTGGCGCGATGTTATGGCCGAAAGCTGAACCCGCGGGTGCGCGCCCAGCAGGCGCAGTAACTCGGCGCCGGCGTAGCCTGTGCCGCCGACAATACCGGCATTAATGGTCTGTTGATCTGACATCGTTGGGTGCTAGCTTCATAATAGCGGGGCATTATACCTACGATGCAAATTGGCGACCGCCTTGAACCGGTTGCGCAATACGGAGTCACCCTGAACACATGCAGGAATCTTGAGCATACCCGGCCTGAAAAACTTGCGCGCATGGTGGCAGCACCGCCTGGAAGAGATGCGGCTGGCGCTGGCCGAGGTAGAAAAATCCTCGGGTCTGGGTCTGTTATGCGTGCTCGGTGGGCTGGTCGGTGCGCTCTGCGGGCTAGTCGTATTAAGCCTGGTCGTGCTCATCGACACGATGCAGGCCTTTACTTTCGGTGAATTCGGACAGGGCTTTAACGCCCTGCCGATCCAGATACGCTTCGGCCTGCCAATCGCCGGCGCGGCTTTTCTCGGGCTGGTGTTTCAACTGTTAAAGCGCGAGAACCGCGAGGGTGGCATCGTACATATCATCGAACGTCTGGTTTACTACCAGGGATTCCTGCCGCTGCGCGCCGCCATCGTGCAATTTTTAAGCTCGGCGATTGCCATTGCCTCGGGGCAGTCCGTCGGCCGCGAAGGGGTGGCCGCGCATATCGGCGCGACCGCCGGCAGCCTGTTCGGGCGGCGTCTGGAATTGCCCAATAACAGCGTTAGAACGCTGGTTGGTTGCGGCACCGCGGCCGGTATCGCAGCCTCCTTCAACACCCCGCTGGGCGGCGTTATTTTCGCCATGGAAGTGGTGATTATGGAATACAGCATCGTCAGCTTCGCGCCCATTATTCTGGCCGCGGTCAGCGCCACTGCGGTTGCGCACCTGCTTACCGACACCCACCCCACACTGGAAGTTACCGCCACCCAGTTGAACTCCCTGTTCGAGCTGCCCTACCTGGTTTTCTGCGGCGCGATATTTGGCCTGGCGAGCGCGTTATTCACACGTTTAACTGCAGTAACCACAGTACTGTTTGACCGCTTCCAGATCTGGCATCGGATGGTGGCGGCCGGGTTTGTTACGGCAATCGCCGCAACTGCGTTTCCGCAAATCATGGGCGTGGGTTTCGACACCATTAACATTGCGCTGGCGGGCGGATTCGGCCTGTTCCTGGCGCTGGGCATTCTTGTTGCCAAATTTATTGCCACCAGTACCGCAACCGCTGCCACCATGCCGGGCGGCGTTATTCTGCCGAGCTTTGTGATCGGCTCCTGTCTTGGCACCGTGCTGGGCGTTATAGGCAATATGGCCGCGCCGGAGTACGCCTCACCGCCCGGGTTTTATGCGCTTATCGGCATCGGCGGCATGATTGGTGCCTTACTGCAGGCGCCGCTTACAGCACTCGTTATTCTGCTGGACTTATCCGCCAGCACGGAACTGCTTTTGCCGGCCATGCTAGCGGTTATCACCGCAATCGTCGTGGCGCGGCGTATCGACGCGGCGGAATCAGTATTCCGCATGCTGCTACGCCGGCGCGGGCTGGAATACCGCAACGATCCCGTATCGCAATACCTGCGCCGGATCAGCGTTACCGCGGCGATGAGCCGCCGCTTCAAAATCGTGGAGCAAAAACTCAAAACCAGCGAACTTAAAGAAATTCTGGCGCAAAAACAGGACTGGCTGATGATGCGTAATGGCGAGAACCGCGCCATGTTAATGCGCCCGGCAGACGCGTTACGCTTTTTGAACCTGGAAGAAAATCAGACGCTGGAGGAAGTCGATCTAATGAACATCCCCGGTCAACGGCGAGAGGCGGTACCCATCCATATACGCGCCAGTTTGCAGGAAGCCTATGACCAGCTCGCCAAGCAAGAGACCGAGGCGCTGTACGTGGAACGCCGTGGTATTGCCGGCCAGAACGTCACCCACGGCATTATCACCAATGAGATTATTGAAGGCGCTTATCATCCATAGGAATATCCAGGCTCATACCACGAGTTGCAGGCTGAAATAACACCCCGCAAGCGCCACAAGTACGCCACCTGCGCGTAGGATAGCCACGCCGTGGGGACCCGCACCAGCAAGCCGATCAATATACCCGCGACGTGAATACTGCCGGTCGCCAGAACAAACCCAGCCGCAAAAGCCATGGGCGAGGCACCGCCCGGTAACTCCTGACCATGCACGTAGCCGTGGAATATCGCGAACACCGAAACCAGTGCAGCAGCGGCAGCAATCGGCGGCCGTGCCGCCAGTGCAATGGCCGCGCCCAACGCGATTACCGAGATCGCAATGCCCACTCAACGCCCGGCAAGGGCAAACCCGCGATTCCGAACACGGCGCCCACTGCCATCACCAACGGAAAGGCGACAGGCAGAACCCAGATAGCCGGTGCCCCCAAAAATGCGCCCCACATGCCCACTGCCAACATCGCCAGCAGGTGGTCATAGCCGAATATGGGGTGGCTAAAGCCGGCGGCAAATCCACCGCCCACGCCTTCGCCGGTATGCGCCCAGGCCAATGATGAAAGCAACAGCCCCGAGATTAGCCCCATAATCTGCAATAGATATGGCGCGACCGGACGAGAGTATGGAAACCTCAATTGAAACATATACCTATTCCTCGTGGTGTACTAACCGGGACTGAAAAAAGCGGCGACACGAACACCATAGACGAACGCATCCAGATTTTCGTCAAAGCCGCTGTTTTCGACGTACTGTATGTCGGGTGAAATCTGCAGAAAGTCCTTGAGCGTAAAGCGCAGGAAGGCTTCGGCGTGCAGCGTGTCGTCGCTGCCCGGCCCCAAATCATCCGAAGCGCCGGTGCGCGCCAGCCCCAAACCCAGGGCAGAACCGGCCTCTCGATTATGTAACGTTAGCAAATATGTCGCATCGCAAGACCTGACCCCGAGTTCGCAAGGCGGTGTACTCGGCGTTGTTTGCCGCCGCATCGAGCACCTTGAAAGGCTTCGGCGCCCGCAAGCTCAAAGCGCAACTGGGCCAGTGCGCGGTGCTGCATACCCACAACCGCCGGCTGGATTTGCATCCGCATGTGCA
>JBDNIO010000037.1:0-4128 GCA_041688215.1 Salinisphaeraceae bacterium
CGTAAACAACACGCCGGCTATTGCCCACAACGTGGCCGGCAACCACAGCAGCGCGGCATTACTCAACGCGAGCAGGGCGATGGCGCACATGAATACTGCCTTGAGATGCCCGCGTCGTTCAGCCAGATGAATCATCGGCATAGTCAGCAGCAGCGAGCCGAGCATTACCGGTAGGTACAACGCCCAGTGGCGCGCTTCGGGCAGCCCGACCTGGTCCTGCAGTACCCCGGGCAGGGCCAGAAACAGTCCGGTAAGAATCGCATGCAGGATGAATATGCCAGCGTCCAGGCGCAGTAACTGTGGATCGCTTAAAACCACTTTCAGATCGCGGCCGATACCTGCGTGCGCGGCGCGTGGCGCCGGCGCGGCGGGCACCACCCATAGCAATAACGGGATACAGACGAGCGCCATTACGGCCGTCATCGCGAATATACCGGGCACCCCGATAATTGTTTCAAGCACTGGACCCAGCATCAGCGCGAGCATAAAGGAGGCGCCGATGCCAATACCGAGCACCAGCATGGCCTTGGTGCGCTCGCTGTCGCGGGTTAAATCCGCCAGTAAGGCATTGGTAGCTGCGGCAATCGCACCGCTGCCCTGCAGGGCGCGGCCGACGATAATCCATTCCAGATTGGGGGCCAGCGCGGCGATCAGACTACCGCCAGCGAACATCAGCAGCCCAACTATGATCACCGGCTTGCGGCCCCAGCGGTCCGAGGCAATGCCGAAGGGAATTTGCAAGCACGCCTGTGTCAGACCGTAAACCCCCAGCGCCAAACCAATCTGCAACGGCGTTGCGCCCGGCAGATCGCGCGCATACAGGGCGAATACGGGCAGGATCATGAACAGGCCCAGCATACGTACGGTATACAGGCTGGTCAGCCCCCCCGTGGCGCGCCATTCCTGCGCGTTCATGGGTGTATCACGATTGTGATCGTGTCGGGTTCAAGCCGCATCAAACTGGATTGGATACGCAAATTCGAGTCAAAACCGTCTCGTCGAAGAAACAAAGTGCAAGTATGGCGCATTAATTCTAGATTACCTTTGCGCAGCTTTCGCGGCGGGCAGTATAGTACACGGTTTGCCCCACGCAATTCTGGCAGGCTCAATGGACCATATTTCAATTCGCGGCGCCCGCACCCACAACCTCAAGAACATTGATGTTGACCTGCCGCGCGATAAACTGATTGTCATTACCGGGCTGTCCGGCTCGGGCAAGTCGTCGCTGGCATTCGATACGATTTACGCCGAGGGCCAGCGTCGTTATGTGGAATCCTTGTCTGCCTACGCCCGGCAATTCCTGTCAATAATGGAAAAGCCGGATATGGACAGCATCGAAGGGCTGTCTCCGGCCATATCCATCGAACAGAAATCGACCTCGCATAACCCGCGCTCGACTGTAGGCACGGTAACCGAAATTTACGACTACCTGCGCCTGCTGTTCGCGCGCACCGGCATTCCGCATTGCCCAAAACACGGCGAACCTTTATCAATGCAAACCGTCAGCCAGATGGTGGACCTTACGCTGGAAAAGGAACCCGAATCCGCATGGATGATGCTCGCGCCGGTCATCCGTTCGCGCAAGGGCGAACACCGCGACGTGCTTGAGCAAATGCAGGCGCAGGGTTTTGTACGGGTGCGCATCGACGGCGAGATTTATGAAATCGACGAAACGCCCGAGCTCGATCCCAAGAAAAAGCACGACATCGAGGTGGTGGTCGACCGTTTCAAGATCCGCGCTGATCTGAAACAGCGCCTGGCCGAATCATTCGAAACCGCGCTGCGTCTGAGTGAGGGCATCGCCTGGATCATGCCCTGGAAAGGCAAGGCTGAACCGGAAGTTTTCTCCGCCCGCTTCGCCTGCCCGGTATGCGGTTATTCCATCAACGAAATGGAACCGCGGCTGTTTTCATTCAACAGCCCGCACGGCGCCTGCTCGTCCTGCGACGGGCTCGGTTCGATGTCGGCATTCGACCGTGACCGGGTCATTACCGACCCGGCGCTCTCGCTCGCCGGCGGCGCGGTGCGCGGTTGGGACCGCCGCAATCCGTACTTCTTCGGCCTGATTGAATCGCTGGCTGAACGCTATGAGTTCGACCTGGAACAACCCTGGGGCGATTTGCCCGAGCAGGCCCGCGACATAATTCTGAACGGCTCCGGCGGCGAAAAAATAGAATTCCGCTACGTCAACGCCCGCGGCCGACGCAAAATGCGCCGGCATGCATTTGAAGGCGTAATCAAAAACATGGAGCGGCGTTATCGGGCAACCGAATCCATTGCCGTGCGCGAGGAACTGGCCAAATACCTGTCCAACAAGCCCTGCCCTACTTGCGAGGGCGCGCGTTTAAATGAGGCCGCACGGCACGTGGAAGTAGGCGGAGTAACCCTGCCGGAAATAACCGCCATCAGTATTGCCAAGGCGGGCGAACGCGTCAGCACGCTGAAAATCCCCGGCCACCGCGGCGAGATCGCGGCGCCGATATTAAAAGAAATACGCCAGCGGCTGGAGTTCCTGATTAACGTCGGGCTTGATTACCTGAGCCTGTCGCGTAGCGCCGAAACGCTGTCCGGTGGCGAAGCCCAGCGCATTCGCCTGGCCAGCCAGATCGGCGCCGGTCTGGTCGGTGTAATGTATGTATTGGACGAACCCTCCATCGGCCTGCACCAGCGCGACAATCGCCGCTTGCTGAATACGCTGGAACGCCTGCGCGATCTGGGCAACACCGTAATCGTGGTCGAGCACGACGAAGAGGCCATCCGCGAAGCCGATTATATTCTGGATATCGGCCCCGGCGCCGGCGTGCACGGCGGACAGGTCATGGCGCAGGGTTCGGCCAGGGATATCGAAAAGAGCAAAGACTCCATCACCGGGCAATTTCTCTCCGGCAAACGTGAAATCGCGATCCCCAAAAAACGCGTGCCGTTTGATGACCAACGGGTACTCAGCGTACGCGGCGCCAAAGGCAACAACCTCAAGGGCGTCGATATTGATATCTCGCTCGGTCAATTTACCTGCATTACCGGCGTCTCAGGTTCAGGTAAATCGACGCTGATTAATGAGACGTTGCTCCCCGCCGTGGCACGCCAGGTTAACCGCGCGATCACCCGCTCCGCGCCAGTCGACTCCATTGAAGGCCTGGAGCATCTGGACAAGGTAATCGACATCGACCAGTCCCCCATCGGCCGCACGCCACGTTCCAATCCGGCCACTTATACCGGCCTGTTCAGCCCCATTCGTGACCTGTTTTCAAACACGCCGGAAGCCCGCGCCCGCGGTTACAAACCCGGGCGTTTTTCGTTCAACGTGAAAGGTGGGCGCTGCGAGGCCTGCCAGGGCGATGGCCTCATTAAAGTGGAAATGCATTTCCTGCCCGATGTATATGTTACCTGCGAAGTCTGCAAGGGCCGCCGCTACAACCGCGAAACCCTGGAAGTGCATTACAAGCACAAGACTATTTCCGAGGTGCTGGACATGACGGTGGAAACCGCGCTGGAATTCTTTGCGCCGGTCCCGGTCCTCCGCCGCAAACTGGAAACGTTAATGGAAGTCGGGCTGTCCTACATTACGCTGGGGCAGAACGCGACCACACTCTCCGGCGGCGAAGCCCAGCGCATCAAGCTGGCGCGCGAACTATCCAAACGCGACACCGGCAAAACCCTTTACATTCTTGACGAGCCCACCACCGGCCTGCACTTCCACGATATTGATCAGCTGCTGGGCGTGCTCCGCCGCCTGCGCGACCATGGCAACGCCGTTGTAGTAATTGAACACAACCTGGACGTAATCAAGACCGCGGACCGAATTATTGACCTCGGCCCCGAAGGCGGCGACGGCGGCGGCACGGTGGTGGCCACCGGCACTCCGGAAGAGGTTGCCCAGGTCAAGCACTCCTACACTGGACAATTCCTGCAAGCGATGTTGCCCGCTTCCAAACGCAAACGGGCAAGTTGATTTGACAGTAAGCGTTTCTAACGCTGACTCAGGTACCGCGTAAAACCGCGTCAGCCTCGAAGGCATACAACGGCATACGATTATTAACACAGAGGCGCGAGAAGGCACACAGAGGAAAAATTTCGAGACAAACAAAAGCCTCTGTGCGCCTCGGATCATCTATAGACTCGCCCAAG
>JBDNIO010000038.1:0-6255 GCA_041688215.1 Salinisphaeraceae bacterium
CGAAGAATAGTCAATGGGTAGCTTTCATCCCTCCCTTTGTGTTCTTCGTGTTCTTTGTGGTTAATTAAATAGGATCAGCAATGAGCATTCTTGTCGACAAAAACACCAAAGTACTCTGCCAGGGACTCACCGGCAGCCAGGGCAGTTTTCACTCCGAAAAATGCATCGAATACGGCACCCAGCTGGTGGGTGGCGTAACACCGGGCCGCGGCGGTGAAGAGCACTTGGGTTTGCCGGTATTCAATACCTGCCGCGAAGCGGCGGACGCTACCGGCGCCGATGCGACCATGATCTACGTGCCCGCGCCATTTGCCGCCGATGCCGTACTGGAAGCCGCCGACGCCGGCATCAAGGTGATTGTCTGCATTACCGAACATATTCCGGTGCTGGACATGTTGCGCGTAAAAGCTGCGCTGGCGGAAACCGATTCGGTAATGGTTGGCCCCAATTGCCCGGGCGTGATTACGCCGGGCGAGTGCAAGATGGGCATTATGCCCGGCCAGATTCACAAACCCGGCCGAATTGGCGTGGTGTCGCGCTCCGGCACGCTGACCTACGAAGCGGTATTTCAGACGACCAATAACGGGCTTGGCCAATCAACCTGCGTGGGTATCGGCGGCGATCCGATTCACGGTATGGGATTTATTGAATGCCTGGAAATGTTTGAAGCCGACCCGGCTACCGACGGCGTGGTGATGGTCGGCGAGATCGGTGGCAGCGCCGAAGAGGAGGCCGCCGAGTTTATTCAGTCCAATATGAGCAAGCCCGTGGTCGCCTACATCGCAGGCATTACCGCGCCGCCGGGCAAACGCATGGGCCATGCCGGCGCAATCATCAGCGGCGGCAAGGGTACGGCGGAAGATAAGTTTGCCGCGCTGGAAAAAGCCGGTGTCGCGATTGTACGCTCACCGGCGGACATTGGCAGTAAAATGGCCGAGGTCCTGGGCGCTTAAACAGCACTCGCGGCGTTTACCCAGCACAGCATCGCCACCCTTGTCGAACCCACTCACTATCGCCATGGCCCAACTCAATCTCTGGGTGGGGGATGTGGCGGGCAATGTTGACCAGATTATTGCTTGCGCAAATGAGGCGCGCGATAGCCTGTCTGCCGAACTGGTGGTATGTCCGGAAATGGCCGTGCTCGGCTACCCGCCGGATGACCTGCTGCTGCGACTGGGATTACCCGCGGAAATTGAAAAAGGCCTGAATCGCCTCGTGCAAGAAGTGCGCGGCATTACGCTGATTGTGGGCTACCCGGAATATACCGGCGACCACATATACAACAGCGCCGTCGTGATTCGTGACGGCGAACGCGTGGGCAACTACCGCAAGCAATGCCTGCCCAACTACGGCGTATTCGACGAGCGCCGGCACTATGAGCCTGGCAGTAGTGCCTGCGTCACAGAGATTTCTGGCGTAATGGTCGGCATAACAATCTGCGAGGACATCTGGGAGTCTGGCCCTGCGGCACAGGCTAAAGCCGCGGGTGCGCAGCTTCTGGTAAATCTGAATGCTTCTCCGTTTCACCGTCACAAGGTGGCCGAACGCCGCGCTGTTCTGGCACAACGTGCACAGGAAAATCAGCTTGGCATTGTGTATGTGAATTGTGTGGGCGGACAAGACGAGTTGGTGTTCGACGGTGGCTCCATGGCTTACGCGGGCGACGGCAGCCTGCGCCGCTGCGCCCCGGCTTTTGAATCGTGCGTCTTCGCCGTGCAAATTGAAAACGGCGTGCCCGCGGCTGGGGATTGCGCCGACCAGGCCGGCGAAGAAGCCATGGTGTACGACGCGCTGGTGCAAGCCACGCGCGACTACGTAGACCGCAATGGTTTTCCCGGCGTGCTGATCGGGCTGTCCGGCGGCATAGATTCCGCGTTGACTCTGGCGATAGCCGCAGATGCGCTTGGGCCAGAGCGCGTCTGGACGGTGGCGATGCCCTCGCGTTACACCGCGGACATTAGTAACCACGATGCTGCGGAGCAGGCGAATACGCAGGGAGTGCGTTACGACGAGATGCCGATCGAGGCCATGTTCAGCGATTATCTCAGTGCATTAACAGACATTTTCGCGGGCAAAGAACCCGACACCACCGAAGAGAATCTGCAGTCGCGTATCCGCGGCACCTTGCTTATGGCGCTGTCCAATAAGTTCGGGCATCTGGTGCTGGCCACCGGTAACAAAAGCGAAATGGCCGTGGGCTACGCCACGCTTTACGGCGACATGTGCGGCGGATTCGCACCACTTAAAGATGTCTATAAAACCCTGGTCTATCGGCTGGCCCGGTATAGGAATACGTTGGGCCTGGTGATTCCGGAGCGGGTTATAGATCGCCCGCCGTCTGCGGAACTACGCGAAGACCAGCAGGACGCTGATTCCCTGCCACTCTACGACGAGCTGGACCCCATCATCGAGGCCTATGTGGAAGAGGGCCGCAGCATCGACAGCATTTGTCGGATGGGTTATGCCGAGGCGGATGTTCGGCAAGTCGCCGGGCTGATTCGTCGCGCCGAATACAAACGTCGCCAGGCAGCACCCGGGCCCAAGGTTACCCGCCGCGCCTTTGGCCGCGACCGGCGTTATCCGATTACCGCGGTGTATGGAGATTTGTGAGAGAGATAACAGGTTACAGTAAGAAAGAAGGCGGAAAAGCTACCTGCCAGCTACCTCGCATTGATATTTCTTTTCTTCCTGTTATCTGTAACCTTCAAAAACCTACCGCTGTGAAACAGTATCTTCCTTGGGCTTGTCTGCTTTTTTAATATATGGACGTCGGTCCAGTGGCGGTAACTCGTAACGCGGCTCGAAACCCGCACGCTGGCGGTAAAATTCGCTGCGATTGAGCATATAGCCGGGGTAGGATGTCACCAGGATTGCGTACGCGTCCTGGGCCAGGTCTTCCACGCCGAGTGCGCGATAGCTGTGCTCCAGAATTTCCAGCGCCCGGGGCATGGAGTCCGAGCCTTGATAATGTTCCAGCACATATTGTGCGCGACGTATGGCCGCCACCCAGGCGCGGCGAGACACATAATACTCGGCAACGTTGAGTTCGTACTCCGCCAGACGGTGGCGGATTTCGATCATGCGCAGTTGCGCGTCCTTGTTGAAAAGACTGTCCGGGTAGTTGCTGATCAGCAGGTTGAAGTCGGTAAATGCCTGACGCAGATTGGTAGGGTCGCGGCGCGTGCCGGTACCCGAAAGGATGCCGTCCACCGTGTTCGAGGTGCGGTTGTAGTTGGTTACCCCGCGCAGGTAGTACACATAGGCGATGTTCGGATGCCGCGGATGCTGTTTGATGAATCGGTCGGCGTCGGCCAGCGCCGCATCGTAGGAAGCTGCGCGGTAATGCGCGGTGATGGATTCCAGTTCTGCCTGGGTGGCGAAGGGCGTGAACGGAAAGCGCGCCTGCAACTCACTGTAGAGTTCCAGCGCACGCACCGGGTCGCCACCGTCAAGAAAACCGCGCGCCGTGTTATAAATAGTCTCCGCATTGGCGCGCTCCAGCGCACGATTGGTGTCGCGCCCCAGGAGTTCTTCACGGGCGATGCGTAATTCCTGAGAGTGATCTCCGCCGCCGCAGCCGGGTAAAACGGTAACCAGCGCAATGATTATTAAAACTGATCGCAGATGCATGGCGTGCTCGTTATGGAGTGTAAATATTGAGGTCGTGTACGAATGAACGCGAGTATACCGGATGACACAAACTGTGGATAACGTGGACAGGCTCGAATTCGAAATACCGGAACAATATGCCCAGCAGCGTTTGGATAAGGTACTGGCGCAATTGTTGCCGCAATATTCCCGCAGCCGCCTGCAGGCCTGGCTCAAGGCCGGCGACATCAAGGTCAATGGCGCGGTGCCGAGGCCGCGGGAAATGGTGCAGGGTGGGGAACAGGTAGTCGCCCACCTGGTTGCGCATGAGTCGAGTCGCGTAAGTGCGCAACCGATTCCGCTGAACCTGCTGTACGAGGACGAAGCCCTGCTGGTGGTCGACAAACCCGCCGGGCTGGTGGTGCATCCTGGCGCCGGCAATGCCGACGGTACCCTGCAAAACGCCTTGCTGCATCATGATCCCGCACTAGCCGGGGTACCGCGCGCGGGCATTGTGCATCGTCTGGACAAGGACACCAGCGGCTTGCTGGTGGTGGCGCGCACACTGAGTGCACACAAACATCTGGTTGATGCGCTGGCCGCGCGCGAAGTAAAACGTGAATACGAAGCCGTGGTGTGTGGCGTGTTAACAGCCGGCGGCATGGTCGATGCGCCCATTGGCCGGCACCCGGTAGATCGTAAGCGTATGGATGTGCGCGACGGTGCCCGCGCCGCGGTAACGCATTATCGCGTTATAAAACGCTACCGCGCGCATACCCATGTGCATTTGCAACTGGAAACCGGGCGCACCCATCAAATCCGCGTGCACATGCAGCACCTGCGTTATCCCATCGTGGGTGATTCGGTTTACGGCGGGCGTTTGGGCGTGCCCGCCAAGGCGGATGATGAAATGCGCGAGGCGCTGCGCGGTTTCAAGCGCCAGGCCCTGCACGCCCGCAGGCTGGCTCTGGTGCACCCGCAAAGTGATGAGCCGATGCAGTGGGAGTCCCCCCTGGCAGACGATATGCAACATTTGCTGACGGTACTCGAGCGCGACCTGAAAACCGTCGGCAAAACTACATGGAAGCGCTGAAAGTTATTCGGCCGCAATGGAGTGCGCCAGATCATATTCAGGCGTTCACCACCACGCGCCAGGGCGGGATAAGCCAGGGCGCCTACGCCGGCTTCAACCTGGGCGACCGTGCGGGTGATGTGCCTGAGGTCGTGGCCGAAAATCGGCGCATATTGCGCAACAGCTGCAACCTGCCTGGTGAACCCGCCTGGCTATGGCAGGTTCACAGCGCAAAAGTAGTTGATGCGAAACGTGCCAGTGAAACATCAGAGGCAGACGCCAGCGTCGCTTCTTCGTCCGGTGTGGTATCGGTGGTGTTAACTGCCGACTGCTTGCCGGTGTTGCTCTGCGATCAGGCCGGCACGGTGGTGGCTGCGGTGCATTGTGGCTGGCGCGGCATTGCGGCGGGTATCCTGCCCGCAACCGTTGCCAGAATGGGGGTTGAGCCAGACAGTTTGATGGCATGGATGGGCCCGGCTATCGGTCCGCGCGCGTTTGAGGTGGGGGCTGAAGTGCGCAACGAATTCGCAAAAAGAAATGCTGAGCACAGCGCCGCTTTTACTCCCGGCAAACCCGGAAAATTCTTGGCCGATATTTACGCACTCGCCCGGCGCGAACTGGCAGAGTGTGGGGTAGTACGTGTCTCGGGCGCGGAGTATTGCACCGTGAGTGATCCGGACCAGTTTTATTCTTACAGAAGGGACGCGGTGACAGGGCGCATGGCCAGTCTGATCTGGATTTCACAAAGGCCTTGATTAATTGCACATTTCCGGTTAATAATCCTCCCAGCGGTAAATTATGCACGCATGACATTAAACCGCTTATAAAAATTACTTGGGGTGGACAGGAAGTCCCGATCTCAGTCCTTAACGGACTGCTGTTTTGCGGCACAGGAACAACGACCCCTCTCGAATAAACCGACCACCGGTCATCGTGCGCGATGGGTGTTACTGATGTGCGGTGCGATTTAATGGCGCTTCGCGGATATTGGAGGAGAGTCCCATGTTCCGTTTTCGTTGCTCTTTGGCGCACACGCGTCGCGCCCTGCGTTTCTGCGGCGCGCTGATTCCCCTGCTGGTGCTTGTGCCGGGTACCGGTAACGCATTGATATACGACACCGATTGGTTTGGTGGCGTAACCGCGACAATCAACACCGAATTTGCACTCGGTGGGCAATGGCGTATTCAGGATCGCGACCCACGCCAGATCGGCAAGGCCAACCAGAACCCGAACGTATGCCGTTTATCCTGTCAGCCGCATCTTTCCACACCTCCGAACACCATTCCGGGGCGTTTCCAGCCATGCTCGCGGGCAAGAATGCTATAGACCCATGGCCGCTATAACTACATTAGTAGTGATAACGGCACTGGACAAAAAAATAGCCGTATCGGTAGGCTTGTAAACGAGCCGGTGTTGCCTATCGATGCGGCGTGGCCAGTACCCTGACCATTGATGTTTTGGCTATGTCACCAAATAATGTTGATAGTGCTGACCATAGGCAGATCGCAGCAACTGATGTGGTGTCGCCGCTTTGCCTAACGCATCAAGCATGCGGTGCCAGGCCAGGTAATTTGGAAGGTAACGTGTGGCGACGC
>JBDNIO010000244.1:0-2721 GCA_041688215.1 Salinisphaeraceae bacterium
ATGAAAAAAGGACAAGCTAAATGGCGACACCTTCGGAAAAACTTGCTGACTCCCTGGAAGCACTCCAGATTTTGCAAGAAAATGGTGCTGTTGCCATTCGATCAAAAAACCTTAGCCGCACCCATCGCGAACGACTAAGCAAGAATGGCTTCCTGCAAGAAATCATTAAGGGCTGGTATATACCAATACGCCCTGATGATGATGCCGGAGAAAGTACAGCTTGGTATGCCTCATATTGGCAGTTTTGTGCGTCCTATCTTCAAAGTCGATTTGGCGATGAGTGGAGCCTATCGCCTGAACAATCCTTATCCATACACACCGAAAACTGGACTGTTCCCAAACAGTTATTAGTCAGGGCCCGCAGACCTAGCAACAATATTACGAATTTACCGTACGACACTTCCCTATTAGATGTTCGCGCCTCACTTCCAAATGAAAAAGACGCGGCCACAAAAGACGGACTACGCCTTTTTTCACTCTCACAGGCTCTGATCGGTTGTGCGCCTGACTACTTCAACAAAAATTCCACAGATGCGCGCTCTGCACTAGCCCTTATCAGTGACGCATCAGAGGTGCTAGAACGTTTATTGGAAGGCGGACATACCGTAATAGCAGGACGCCTTGCTGGTGCCTTCCGCAATATTGGCCGCGAGCGTATTGCGAACGAAATCGTAAAAACAATGAAAAGCGCCGGATATGATGTTCGGGAAACCGATCCGTTTGCAACCGCCAGCCCAGTAATGTTTACAAACCGGGAACGCTCGCCCACCGTCAACCGCATACAACTCATGTGGCAGGCCATGAGAGAAGCCGTTCTGGAAGTGTTCCCAGTCGCGCCAGGGTTACCAAAGGCTAGTGCTGCCTATCTAAAACATGTAGAAGATTTGTATGTTTCTGATGCGTATCACTCATTATCTATTGAGGGTTATCAGGTCAGCCGCGCATTAATAGAAAAGGTAAGGAGTGGCCAATGGAACCCCGATAATGATCAAGATGATCGGGAACATCGTAATGCACTGGCTGCCAGAGGATATTGGCAAGCCTTTCAGGAAGTGGAAGCCAGTATCAAAAAAGTATTAAACAGGGGAAATGCCGGCCGTATTGTTAATCACGATCACAGTGACTGGTATCGGCAGTTATTTGCACCCGGCATTACGGCAGGCATATTAAGACCAGCAGACTTGGCCGGATACAGAAACGGCCCTGTATTTATCCGGCGGTCGATGCACGTTCCGCCGAATCCGCAGGCCGTGCGCGATGCAATGCCTGCCCTCTTTGACCTTCTAACGGACGAAAGTGAAGCCTCGGTTCGCGTGGTGCTCGGCCATTTCATCTTCGTCTATATTCATCCCTACGTTGATGGCAACGGACGTATGGGACGCTTCCTGATGAACACCATGCTTTCATCCGGCGGCTACCCCTGGACAGTAGTTCCGGTTGAAAAGCGCGACGAATATATGGCGGCTCTAGAGAGCGCAAGCGTCGAGCAGGACATACGGCCTTTTGCAAGATTGCTTGGCGGGCTTGTCACAGCAGAATTAGACAAGCAGGGCAATTAGGGTGATGGCTAATGATCTACCACAGAAACCCCATTCAAAATATGGTGCTCCAAGTAGCAAACCTACGAATATCCTAATATTTTCAACATGGCACTGAGCCTCGCTGGTCGTGGCACAAAGAGCTACGCCGGGATTTGAAGAATCCCGAGCATCAATCCCAAGAGTCAATCCATGCTGACCCGATTGATTTTCTTTCCTTTCACCATTTCGGCCCGGATTAAGCATGGAATCTCAGGATATAGTTTCTTCAGTACGACGGTGGGTAAAGAATATCGTCGTTGACCTGAATCTTTGCCCATTTGCCGGGCACGAACTGCTTAATAACCGGATACGATTCGTCGTGACTGAATCCAGGACGGTTGAACAATTGCTTGAGGCCATGGCGGCCGAACTTGATCGGCTAAATGACGACCCAGCGATTGAAACCACATTGCTGATTCATCCGCATGTGCTGCAGAATTTTCTAGACTACAACCAGTTTCTGGATATTGCCGAAGAATTACTGCTGCAGATGGGGCTGGAAGGGGTGTACCAGATTGCCAGTTTTCATCCCGACTATCAGTTCGCTGACACCGCTGTAGATGATGCAGAAAATTACACGAACCGCTCGCCTTATCCCTTGCTGCATATTCTCAGGGAGCAGAGTCTCGAACGGAGCATTGCGGCCTATCCTAACGTCGAAAATATTCCTGTTCGAAATGCCGAAAACATGAACAGCCTCGGTTGGGAAAAATTGCAGAAATTAATGCGGAATTTTACGGTTGAGTAAATGGTTTTATGCTATTCGTGGCGTAGTCATGCAGGAAGTAGAATGAATCAAACCCCTGATATGGGTTCGGATGTCACATTGAATTACCAACCTGGCCTTGTACTGCCCCATGGTTCCCCAATCCGTAAGGTGGCAATCCTCTACCGCTGGGAATACTGCGCTGGCCCTGTATGTTCCGGGTCTGATGCCCCCAAAACGATTGCCAACGAGAAACTTTATGCAAAACACTTCCTCCATGGAAAAACAGCGACGCTACGAACAGCTGCGCCAAAGCAACTACATCCATAGTGCTCGGCTTGAAGGCTTTCATGTTAAGCCGGTTAACCAGCGGCAACAAAGCTTGGAAGCGCAGAAACGGCAAATCATAGAGCGCTTTAAAGCCAAAGCCGGACA
>JBDNIO010000245.1:0-6383 GCA_041688215.1 Salinisphaeraceae bacterium
CTGCCACTGGGCCGCGCTACGGTGGGAGCGTCTACCTGGAAAGTTATTCATTGAAACCGCCTGATTGGTTGTGAATTCAGGTGACTATTGTCCGGGTGTTTTTGCTTGGGTATATAACGCCGGTCAGTGAACGCTTACGTTGTAGCTGCCCACCAGATTGATGTTGGGCACCAGCTCGGCCGAACCGTCGATACCCAGCACGGCGCCATCGGAATCGCCGCCAAAGTTGCCGTCGACATTGGCGTAGCCGACCTGGCCGCCGAGGTAGTTGTAGCTCAGGTCACCGGCGCCGGCAGCAAAGGCCGCAACGGGCAGGGCCAGCAACAGGGCGAAAGAATAAACAAAACGAGATTTGCAGTTCATTATGGTTTAGCACTCCTAAAGTAGGCAGTCCCGCCCGTACAGCGCGGCGGTATATACCATGCGCGGCGGGCAACGGCAATTGATATCAGGGTTTTACAGCTTGACCAGACCGGGTTCGACGATCTCAATCCAGTAGCCGTCGGGATCCTTGATAAAGGCAATGCCCGGCATGCTGCCTTGCTCCGGGCGCTTTACAAAAGTGACCTCGTGCTGGTCGAACCAGGCCACGGCCGCGTCCATATCCGGCACGGAAAAGCAGATGTGGCCAAAGCCCTGCGGTTCGGCGTTACCGTCGTGGTAGCTCAGGTTCGGGTCATTCTCGCTGCCCCAGTTATGTGTGAACTCCAGAATGCCGCGCTGGCTGAATGTCCAGGCCATGCGCTGGGCGGAATCGGCCGGGGGCTGGTCGTTTTCAGCCAACCGGGTGAGAAAATACAGCGAGAATTTCATCTCGGCAAAGTCCAGTCGGCGCATCACCCGCATGCCCAGAACGCCGGTGTAAAAAGCCAGGGATTTTTCCGGATCCTTGACCCGCAGCATCGTGTGGTTAAGCGTAAAGCCCCGGGTTTGCTCGGGCGTTGCGCTAATCGCGCCGGGATGATCTTCGCCGGAAAATTGCATATTTATCTCCAAAGGGCGGGTGCGTTGTATTAAAGTGGGCCTTTGGTGATCGTAGCAACAGATTCATGGCTTGGCAAAACTCCCAAAATATAAGCCCCACGGCGCACTACACCGGCTATGTCTGGACCCGGCACGGATTGTCGCATCCGATGCTGGCAACGCCGCAGGGCCGGGTATTCTTTAATGCATTACGGCCCATGAACGCGGCGTCCGCAGCCGTCGGCGGGCCCACGTTGGAAGGCCTTTTACTGGCGCGCCACCGGGTGATTGATGACTTGCTCACCCAAGCGATCGAATCCGGTGAAATAAGCCAGGTGGTCGAAATCGCCGCGGGCCTGTCGCCACGCGGCTGGCACTTCACCCAGCGTTATGGCAAGCAACTTACCTATATAGAAACCGACCTGCCCGGCATGGCCAAACGCAAGCGCGCCCTGCTGGCGAAGATGGGCGCCAGGCCTGGCCAGCATCGTGTTGCGGAATTGAACGCGCTGGCCGACATGGGCCCTACTAGTCTGCAGGCGCTGGTCGAGCAGTTGGACGCATCCAAAGGTCTGGCGATTATTACCGAAGGCCTGTTGAATTATTTTGACAAGGCCACGGTAGAGGGCATGTGGCAACGCTTTGCCCAAAGCCTAGCGCCGTTCAAACATGGCCTGTATCTGTCTGACCTGCATCTGGCCACTGAAAGCAGGGGGCTGGTTGGCGCCGGATTTCAAACGCTGCTGTCGGCGTTCGTGCGCAAGCGCGTCCATTTCCATTTTTCAGAGGCCGAGCAAGCGCAGACTGCACTGCAAACCGCCGGCTTTGCAGACGCGCAATTGCATCGCCCTATCGACTTGCTGGACAAGCCAACGGCCACGGTTGCCGCTGGCGCCGCGATTGTAAGAGTGATTGCAGCCACCCCGTAACCGGCGTCGCAAGACTACATGGCGCGCCAGCGCTCTGTGCAGGCATACTGTTGCCTGATTTTTCTCCATCTACCTTATGAAAAAATTCACCCATAGCCAGGAATTGAATGCCTCGGCCGAGCAGGTTATCGAAATCGTTACCTGCGAGGACTACCTGCGTTATCGCTACGAAGACTCGCGTTTGCTCGGATTCAAAATCGATATCCGTTGCGATGAACAAGACCGGTTCGCCTGCTGTATTGACCGTGTGGTTGACCCCGGCGACAAGATTCCCAGCGTGGCCAGGCGCTTGGTCGGCGATAAAATTACGATTCAGCAGGAAACCGAATGGTCGCGTCAGGGCCCGCCTTACGCGGGCAGTCTGAAGGTGACGATTCCCGGTATGCCGGGCAGCATCAGTGGCGATTTGCGCTTGCTGGTGCTGGACGAGCAACGCAGCAAAATGGAAGCTGATGGCCGCGTTGAGGTCAAAATCCCGCTTGCGGGCAGTCAGATCGAGCGCATGCTTATCGGCGTGGCGGAAGATACTTTTGCCGAAAGTATGCGCAGCATCAATGACTACCTCGCGCAACAGAAATAACCCGTGGTGGCCATTTGGCCGTTAGACCCGGTTGGCCCGGTAGGCGACCCTCGATTATTGGAGTGTGTATGAAGTTTTTGAACCTGGTTTTGGTTACGCTGCTGCTCGCCGCATGCGCCACTGCCACCCCGGTTGCGGAAACTGCCTCGGCGCCGTCCGCACCTGCGCAGCCGGCCCCGGCTACCCAGGCAGCCACTCCGCCGCTGCCAAGCGAGCAGGAAATGCGTCAGGGGTTTGCCGAATGGGTGGCCGCTTACCGCCAACAAGCCGCGCAGCGCGGCATCAGCGCCGCCACCCTGGCCGATGCGTTTGATGAGGCCCAGTTGCTGGAACGCGTCATCAAACTCGATGGCGCGCAACCGGAGTTCACCCGCGCCATCTGGGAATATCTGGATTCGGCGGTGTCTTCCGCACGCATCAACACCGGCAGTACCCGGTTAGTAGAGAACATGGCCGCCGCCAGCGCCGCTGAACAACGCTATGGCGTACCCAAGGAAATCCTGGTCGCCATCTGGGGTATCGAAAGCAATTACGGCAGCAACTTCGGCAACTACGAAACCATTGATGCCCTGGCGACCCTGGGTTACCACGGTCGGCGCGAGGATTTCGCACGGCGTGAATTATTTGCCGCGCTGGAAATACTGCAAAGCGGGGATATCAACCGCGAACGCATGCAGGGCTCCTGGGCCGGCGGCATGGGGCATACCCAGGTTTTGCCCACCAGTTTTCAGGCCTACGCGGTGGATGCCGACGGCGACGGCAGGCGCGATATCTGGGGCAGTATTCCGGATGTAATGGCCTCCACTGCCAATTATCTGGCCAAGGCGCGCTGGCAAGCGGGCCAGCCATGGGGCGTTGAAGTCATCGTGCCGCATGGCTTTGATTACAGCACCGCCGAGCTGGGCACCAAATTATCCAGCGGCGAATGGGCGGCGGTAGGTATCCGGCCCGCGCAAGGTGGTACTCTGCCGGATTTCGACGAAGCTTCCGTTATCGTGCCGGCCGGCGCCAATGGGCCAGCGTTTCTGGTGGGGCCGAATTTCCATTCCATCCTGCGCTACAACAATTCCACCAGCTACGCGCTGGCGGTGGGGCATTTGTCGGATCGCATCGCCGGTGCCGGGCCGTTTGTGGCGGAATGGCCGCGCGGGCTGGCGGCGATGTCGCGCTCGCAGATCAAGGACTTGCAACGACTGCTGAATGAACATGGCTACCCGGCCGGAACGCCCGATGGCCTGATTGGCCCGAATACCCGCAAGGCCTTGCGCCAGTACCAGCGCAGCCAGGGCTGGGTGTCCGATGGCTACCCGACGTTTGCTATTCTACAAAGTCTGCAAGCGCAATAAGTCCCTGCCGGTCCGTTTTGAGAGTAAGAGACGTATATAACTGCGGCTGCGTTTAGCCGCCTAACGATGAGGAGAAACGAATGAAGCTATTGAATTCACTTGGACCCAATCCGCGCATGGTGCGCATGTTCATGTACGAAAAGGGCATTGAGCTGCCGCTGGTGGAGCACGACCTGCTGGGCGGCGAAAACCGCCAGGCCGATTTCACCAAGAAAAACCCCGGCGGCCAGATTCCGGCGCTGGAACTCGACGACGGCACGATACTGGCCGAAACCGTGGCCATTTGTGAGTACCTGGAAGAAAAACACCCAGAACCGGCGTTAATCGGCAAAACCGCCGAAGCGCGCGCCGAAACCCGCATGTGGACCCGCCGGGTGGAATTGAACATCACCGAGCACCTGTACGCCGGTTTCCGCTACGCCGAAGGCCTGGACCTGTTCCGCGACCGCGTCTATTGCATTCCCGACGCCGCGGCCGAAATCAAGAAAAAGGCACAAGGCGGTCTGGAATGGTTCGATGGTCTGATGCAAGACAAGCAGTATATCGCCGGAGATCGCCTGACCGTGGCGGACCTGGTCCTGTATTGCTGCGTGGATTTCGTCGCCAGCGTCGGCCAGCCGCTCGACCCTGCACGTAAAAACCTGCAGGCCTGGTTTGCAATGATGGACGCGCGTCCCAGCGCCGAAGCGACCATCGCGCCCAATTGGCAAGAACTGGGAATGCGGGTATAAATCCCCATCGTTATCAACGGCGCGTTTCGGCATGAATCGAAACGCGCCGCTTTTTCGTACAATAGCGGCAAATGACTGAATCCAACGCACTAGCCGTATGTCACGAATGTGACTGGGTCGCCGCCATGCCTTATCTCCAGGAAGGTGAGGCCGCGCTCTGCCCGCGCTGCGGTCACCGCTTGAGTGAGCGCCAGCGCCTGGGTACCCAGCGAGAAATCGCCTGGGGTGTCAGCGCGCTGATTACGCTGGTAATCGCACTGTCGTTTGAATTTATCAGTTTCAATACCAGCGGTATTACGCATTCCATCGTATTTATCGATTCCGCGCTGGCGTTGTTTAACTACGACTATGTGTTGCTCGGCGCCCTGGTATTCGCCACCACGGCATTACTGCCGGCGTTGTATATATTGATTCTGCTGTACCTGAATACCGGCCTGTCGCTGGGCCGCGAATTGCCCGGCATGGGCGCGCTGGCGCTGCTTTTACGCCCGATTTAACCATGGCTGATGAGCGATGTTTTTATCGTCGGCGTGCTGATAAGCCTGGTCAAGATCGTAACCCTGGCGGATATTCACATCGGGCCTTCCTTTCTTGCGTTCTGCGCCTATGCGGTATTGCTGCTGCGCACGATTGCGGGTTTCGACCCGGAATTGCTGTGGGATCGTATTGCCGGCCGCGCGTCGGTGCCAGAGCATGTGCGGCCCCTGCGCCCGGCCCAGGCGCAGGGGGTAACTGACTGCGCAGCCTGCGGCGCGCTATTCGAGTTTACCCTTGGCAATCGTTGCCCACGTTGCGGCAATCGCCACGTTGCTTTCGGCATCAATCGCCTGCAAATTACCTGGGCGCTGCTGGTAACGGCTACGGTATTGATGATTCCGGCGAATGTGTATCCTATCCTTAACACAGCAAGCTTTGGCACGTCTGACACGCAGACGATTGTCGGTGGCGCCTGGTATCTTGCGCAACACGGCTCCTTGCCGATTGCTATCATCATTTTTGTGGCCAGCGTGGTAATACCCATTTTCAAGATCATCGCGCTGGCCTGGCTTTGCATGAAAACCCAGACGAAAATCCAGGCACGCAACATAGAGGACCATCACGACAAAATGCAGCTTTACCGGATGACCG
The DNA here is from genome assembly GCA_041688215.1 of Salinisphaeraceae bacterium. Classification (GTDB taxonomy): domain Bacteria; phylum Pseudomonadota; class Gammaproteobacteria; order Nevskiales; family Salinisphaeraceae; genus JBDNIO01. The sequence continues at coordinate 5,678 of JBDNIO010000245.1, forward strand.
AAATCATCGGCAGATGGTCCATGATTGACGTATTTGTCGTCGCCGTCCTGGCGGCCCTGGTGCAGGCAGGCGTGATTTACACCATTACTCCAGAACCGGCCGCAGTCTATTTTGCCGCCGTTGTGGTGACCACCATGGTCGCTGCCATGACTTTCGATACCCGCCTGCTATGGCATGACGGCGAGCAAGCCTCAGCATGAACGAAAACGTCCAGGCAAAAAAACGTCCCGCCCAGCGCCTGCGCCTGTCGCCGGTCTGGTTAATCCCGCTCGGCGCGGCGCTGATCGGCGCCTGGCTGTTGTTTCAGAACGTTACCTCGCGCGGCCCTACGGTTACGCTGCGCCTGAACAACGCCGAGGGCCTGGAAAAAGGCAAGACCTCGGTCAAGGTCCTGAACCTGGACGTGGGTACTGTGAAAGACTTGTACCTCAGCGACGAGGTCGATGGCGTGGTCGCGGAGATCAGCATGCAGCCGAGCATGGAGGAACTGCTGGTTGAAGACAGCGAATTTTGGGTAGTAAAGCCGCGTGTCGGCCGTCAAGGCATTAGCGGTCTGGGTAGAATGGCGCTAACTTAAGCCCCTTTAGAGCAAGTTCTACCCCGGTGTGGGGTCTCCCGCATGAGCGGTCTAGGCTGGGTCATAAGTTGAAACGGTTTAGGTCGTCGTTTAACACATCGAGGCTTGCTTCGGCCGGGCCGAATAGAC
>JBDNIO010000246.1:0-2855 GCA_041688215.1 Salinisphaeraceae bacterium
GCGACGGCTGACGCTGGTGCAACTCCTGCTGCGGGTGTTGATTGCCGATCCGGCGCCACGCGCCCGACCGCCGGTGTGTTGTCCCGTGTGCCACACGCCGATGGTCATTATCCGAATCACGGGTCGACTGCAGGCCGATCCCTAAACCATCAACTGCGGACCCCTCGCACTCGCAGGATGCGAGCTCCGCCAGTCCGACGCTAAGCGTCGGCCATTGACTGTGTAGGAGGACATCACGCCAATGAACAGTGCTGAGCAAAACCTGCTCCATCCGGGGCACGGCGGCACTCGTCTGGCGATTATTGATGTCTGGCTTTCGGCGCCTGCGTCCCGCTACGTCTAAAAAGCTTTCCCCTTTATATAAGGCTACCTGCCCGTGAGCCGGGCTTGTTCAACACGGGATAGGTCGCGGCTGCGCGCGACCTATCCTTTTTCGTTATACAGCATTTGCGTATCGCTATAACCAACTAGCGCGGCGTTTCTATTCAACTGATATCGCTCAACTTGTACAGCGCCTCTTCCCGTGCTCGAATAAAATCGGGGTGACTCTCGACGCTGTAAGGGCAGCCACACCAAATTAGCAAAGTCTCGATGTAAAACTTAGGATATGGGTTCACGATAAAATCTAAAAATTCCTTTTTTTCGTATTCTTGCCATAGCTGGCTATGAGTTAACGCCCCCTTTATATATGGCAAACCGGTGACCAGGCATTTCCAGATATCGACTAGATCTTCGTTTTCTGGATCTTCAGCAGTGATACCATCGCTCGCTTTAATGACGCCACCGCCAATATATAACCAGTACGGACGAAGTCGCTCAAGTTCGATGTCGCGCTCATCGCTGTAGCCAGCATAACTTTCGCGCATCATAAACTCTATTGTCGATATATCCTTCCATGAGTAGGCAGTATTGGATTTCTCACCGCTATCGGAGCGTTCCTTAGCGACCCTCATTAAGGTGCGCTGCGCTCTTACTGCGACCATTGTCATTAATCCCGCCGAGGGTTCTTGGTCAGCAAGCAGACCTTTTATAGCCGTTGCTAACTCAGCCCTATTCATATCAGCGAAAGGATCTTTCGGAGTAAGTCTCGGTTTACGGTTAAAAAGTTTAAACATGGTGCACTCTGTGTTTCATATTTACGTCTGATGTATAACGCTTGCAGCAGGGGCGCGACGTAAGGAGCGTCCCTTGCCTGCATTTGTTAGAGCATAGTGAACCATCAATCATGGATAAATCGATACCGGTTAAGCTCCCCAACCCTGACACGTCGAAAAGGGAAGTTTTCTGCCAGCAATCGATCCATTTCTGGACTTGGCTCCCAATGTGACTCTACATACATCCACTCGAGTTCGTACCAACCTCTCTCATCTGGGGCAAAAGAGACTCCAACACAACGAGGTAATCGCTGATCATATTTGTGAGCCAGTGTAATGTTTCGAAGACCCTCTTGCCTACGCGGAATGAAATCACTCTCTAGCGGTATGAAAACAAAGCCACAGCCCGTCCTCGGCACAGCTATTCGGTAGGGCAAAGCAAATTCGTTGTTCCGAGCGTTTTCAACTGAAAGATCGAATCTTTTCTTAAATTCTGAAAGCTCATTACGTTTTAGTTCGGCAATCGCAGTAATTATCGGATAGTACTCAGTAGCGCCACCAGGGGTAGTAATCCTATCTGCAAAGAGCCTGATAACCGGTGACACATCCCACTCCCGTCGAGAGTGGTCTAAAGCTGCGACCATCTCGAAGTCTTCAGGGCATGGCGGCTGCTCCATATTGCCGCGAAGATAATGGCCTAAGAGGGCGACTTCGGGAACGTTGGAGGATTCCTCTGGCCAGCGTTCGAGCACTTCTTTTCGAAAGGAAAGGTATTCCATTAGCTCTGCTGGAGTGATCAGAGTCTGTACTATACCAAGATAGTCCGCCCCTGAAATTAAGTGAATTGTCCCAGCAGTTTCAGACACATAGCTCTTAACCATTCGACAGTCTGCTGGCAAGGCTGGACTAGGGCTATAAACGATCAATTTATGTATAGCCTCCAAATTGCCACCATCACATTCAATTGCATGCTGTCGATGATTGGTTAGAGGTATTCGAGGATGCTCCGCAAGGTATCGCAGGGTATCCCGAATCTGACTCACAGCCTTTCTTTTCACCTTACGTTCGAACCAATTCCGCTCGCTTTCCGTGGTTTGGTTATCACGAACTTGGCGTTCCTTCATTTGAAAGACCAAGGCGGAACGGCCGAGCAAGATTAGTCCATCTGCAAGTTCGACTTCTGCATTATCCCCGGTGCGGAACTGTGTATTTGAAAATGTGAACTCTTTGTAAAAAAAGTACTCGTTCAACCTGGATAGTTCTTCTTCAAGGCTCACTTTTACCTCCAGATCGAATCCTGCGCTCTAACGCCGAAGCTCAGTTGCGACGGCGAAGCCGGCGTCAACTGCAGCGACCTGTTGGGCGTCAATCCGACTTCGCCATCAGGAACACCTCATTGCACGACTCGCACTTGAATCGCTCGAACCCATCAGACTCAGAGAGTGGCTTTATATGAGAATCCCGTTTATCTATGACAAAGCAAAGCGGACATGGGCGCCGCACATGCGGACCAAGGGACTGCCAGAAGACCTTATATTTTTCTATAGCATATTCGGTTATCTGAGCCCGACGGGCCGAAAGCTTTGCGATTTTAATACGAAGCTTCTCGGCTTCTACTGGATCAAGATCAGAAACCCCGCGATTCGCATTTATCGAGCGATCAAGGCCGGTACGCTCGTCGCGCAGTTGCGAGATAAAAAACTCAATCAGTTTCTGTTCGGACACAATGACCCCCGGTAGTTTGAAATGTTGCCCAACGCC
>JBDNIO010000247.1:0-6599 GCA_041688215.1 Salinisphaeraceae bacterium
CGTATTGATCGCCATCCGGCGTCCCAGGTGGCCGCGCTAACTCCCCGCCTGTGGAAACAGCATTTCGCCGACAATCCGCTACGCTCGCCTTTGCATACGCTTAGCGGATACGCAAGTACGCCGGTGGGTTAGCGGTTACGTTGCCGTCGCCATTGTTATTTGCCAGGTTGGCATAGGACGCGAACACCACTTGGCCGCCGTCGCCGGAGAGGGTCGGGGATTGCGAGGTGGTACCGGCGGGCCCGTCACTGACCTGGACCAGCCCGTTACCGTCGCTGTCCACCATAAATTTCTCCCGGCTGGCGTCACCGTTGTTCCCGGTTAGATAGGCCGTGGCGCTGAATGCAACCCGTGCGCCGTCTGCGGACAGGCTGACACGCTGAATGCCGCTGGTGCCGTCGACTTCGACCATAAAGGCCTCGAGGCTTGCGTCGGCATTGTTTCCTGTCAGGTCGGCATCCGAGACGAAAGCCACCCGGCCGGCGTCGGCGGATATGTCGGGCTGTTGGGAGGTGCCATTACCATCTGTAAGCTGCACCGGGTCGAAGCCATCGGCGTCAACCACGAAGATTTGCGTGCTGCCGGGATTATGGTCATCGGCGTCGTCATCATCCGGCGTTTTACTGGATTGATAGGCTACGCGTGTACCATCACCGGAAAGGCTTGCGGCGCTGGCGACACCGTTTGCAACCGCGGTTAACTGTTGCTGGGCCAGGGCAGCAGCAGGGACCAGAGTGAGCAGCACGCTGGGCAGAATCCATGCGGCGCGGGTTGGGCTAAAATATGATGTCGGCATAATACTTCTCTCATGCCGGTCCCCGACTGCAGTATAGCATCGCCAGTGCAGGGCTTTAACCGCCTAGCCTTTTGAGGGTCTGCTAGGTGCTTCTTCTTCCAGAGTCACGGCCAAGGCACTGATTGCGGCAATCTTGCGCATGCGCGTATCTACTACCAGTGGCGTGGCATCCGCGCGACAGCGCCGGTAGCTTATTGTTTTTCTGATTCGGGTTTCTTTTTGTCTTGCTTGTCTTCAGAACTGCCGGACGCAGAAAAGGGCTATGTCACCGAACTATATGGATCGTCATTCACGCGAACGCGGGAATCCATATTCCGCGACACTTTCACTGGATTTCCGCTTTCGCGGGAATGACGTTACAGATCAATAACTTATAGAAAATCACTATTCTTTGGTGACATAGCCCAGAAAAGCTTCTCCAGAATTTTATGCGCGGCAGGCTGCCGGAAATATCTTCGGTTTGCTCGGCGATGCCTTCCACCTGTCCGGCCATGGCATCGACGTAGCAGGAGATATTGAACACGGTCAGCACGAATTCCAGCACCACGCGCACGCTAGTAATAAGCGCGATGAACAGGGCTGGGCCGACAAGTATCAGCCAGATCAGGCCCATCCACCAGGACTCGCCAAACGCCCACACAGTGTAGTACACCGCGGCCAGCGCAGACAGGAGCACCGCCATGCCGTAAATAATCGGCATCATCTGTGTGGTGATAATTGTCCTGAACTGAAAATCGAACAGGCCCGACAATAAAGTGCGTGCGTTTGTGGCAATGCCCTGGGGACCTCTGGATGCGTTCATGGTGTTGTGAAATTTCCGAAAATAGTCCCTTCCCTGGCGGTTAAGGTAATTGTTTACAGTAGCGAATGTAAAGCAGCTGAATCAATGGCGCTTTTCACGACGAAGTATTCGCGCAGCAACTCATACAGCTGGCGGTGATGTCGCTGTAATTTTTGCCCTCGCTGGAAGTAGGCCTCGCAGGCGCTCGAACACGCCGGCAACCGCGCCCGTTCTTTCAGGTTCCGTGTCTCTTGACACCGGTGCTCCCCATCTGCCTCATTGTTTCATACACTGGCCTGGCCACAATAAGAACAAGATTGCGTTTGTAGAGGAACAACCTGGCCGAGGCGCTTGAAGGACAGGCCGCCTGAGCTGGGTTAACATCGGCGTGCGACGTGCACATATAAACATCAGTTCCCCTGCATCGATCAGGATATGGAACCTGAACAAGACAGGACGGCGGTGCTATGCCGGAGGTATTTCTGGGATTGAATATCGAGGTATGGAAATATATTTCCATGCCGGTGATCAGTGCCGTGGTTGGCTATATCACCAACGTGATCGCGATCCGCATGATGTTCCACCCGATCGAATTTATCGGTATCAAGGAGCCGTATCTCGGCTGGCAGGGTATTGTGCCGCGCAAGGTGGCCAAGATGGCGAGCATTTCCGTGCAGACTATTACGGAAAAACTGATAACAGAGGAAGAGATCTTCGACCGCATGGAGCCCGAGCGAGTGGCCGAAGAACTCGAAGGCCCGATGCTGGCGATGGTCGAGGACATTACCCATCAGGTGATGCTCAAACACCAGCCCACGCTGTGGGAATCCCTGCCCGAAATGGTCAGGAACCAGATCATACGCCGCATCCAGAATGACGCACCGGAGGTGGTTGCCGAAGTCATGCAGGATGTGCGTACCAACATCCGCGAGTTGTTTAATCTTAAAGACATGGTGGTGACTAATCTGGTGGCGAACAAGCCGCTGGTAAATCGTATGTTTCTGGAAACCGGCGCCGCCGAGTTCAAATTCATCGGCCATTCAGGTCTGTATTTCGGTTTTCTGTTCGGCTGTGTGCAAATGGCCATCTGGGTGTTTTTCAAGGAATGGTGGCTATTGCCGCTGTTCGGTTTGCTGGTCGGCTGGGCCACCAACTGGCTGGCGCTGAAGATGATTTTTAACCCCAAGGAATTGTGGAGTATTGGTCCATTTAAAATCCAGGGCCTGTTTCACAAGCGCCAGTATGAGGTCGCGCGTGACTACGGTAATCTGGTGGCGGACGAAGTGGTTACACCGGCCAAGATACTGGAAGCCATACTGCGCGGCACTTATTCCGATCGTATCGTTACGCTCATTGGTCAGCACGTGGAGCGGGCCATCGACGAACAGGCGGGGTACGCAAAACCCTTCGTCAAATTCGCCGTCGGAACCCAGCGTTATAATGAGGTGCAGCAATCCGCGGTCGACGAAATCGTTCTGCGTATGCCGGATACCCTGCAGCATGTGACGGCCTATGCCGAAGAGGCAATGAACATCCGCGAAACTTTAATTACCCGGCTGCAAGGCCTCGATTCCACGGAGTTCGAGGGCATGCTGCGCCCCGCGTTTGAAGAGGACGAATGGATACTGATCGCGGTCGGCGCGGCGCTGGGGTTTGCGGTAGGCTGGTTCCAGTTGATTGTATTGTTTGGCGACGAATTCGCCGCCGCGTTTGGCGCAGGCTAACGTGGCTGATGAGTGTGCGTAGGTTGGATTAGCGTAGCGTAATCCAACATTGCTGGGTTAACGATTGAATGATGTCGGCTTACGGCGCAAGCGCCTAAGCCGACCTACGGGATGATTAGGCAGGCATGAGCAACGAAATCGAAGATATTGGCGAACAGGAAACACATGAACAGCCGACGCCAAAAAAACCCTGGCGGCGCAAGTTAATCCACGCGCCCACGCCCGGCCCGGTTAAACTGTTTCAGCGCGCCCGTCGCGCCGCGGAAAACCTGCCGATTGCGGGAGAAGCCTTCAGGCAATGGCGCAATACCGAAGATTGGGCGATTGCCGAACTCAAGCACCGTATGGATGCGATCGGCGATTCCGCAGCGCGTTTTGTCGGTGAAAGTGAGCCGGGCAGTTCCGCGAAACTGATGGCGGGCCTGTTTCAGGCGGCCAAGGAAAACAGCGCAGCCCAAGCGCGTGAATTAATGTATATGCAGGTGCTGGAGCAGATGGTGCCCGAGCAGGCGCGTATTCTGGCGGTGTTGGCGCGAGATACGCCCACGGTAATGTGCCATGTGGATGTGGGTGCGCCCGTCGGGCCGGTAACCCGCCGGGTACTGTCCTACGCAACATCAGCCGGCAAAGATGCCGGCATCGTTTTGCGCGATGACGTGCCGCGCCTGGTCGCGCACTTGGTGGCCCTGGGTGTAGTCGAAGAGGGGCCGGAGCAAAAAGGCATTAAGGCCCAGTATGAAATGCTGGAAACCGAAGACTGCGTGCGCCGCGCGATACTTAAAATAAAGAATGACGAACGCCTGTGGCCGCGTATGCAACGCCGCACGCTGGTACTAACGGAGTTCGGCGCCGACCTGTGGCGTGATGCCGCCCCCGCGAGTGTCCAAATCGCGCCGCACGCACTTGCAAGCGACGAGTAGCGCAGCTAGTGTCCTGTCCGACTAATCCATTGAATTACTTCGGCGCTTTTTCGCGCCTGACTGCGCTGCGAATCGTCGCCATAGTTACGACTATGACTCCTCTCCGCGCCTTGTCAGACACGAAAAATCACTCGAACTTTCTTCAGTTTATTAATCGGACAGAACACTAGTGATCTGGCTCGTAGTGCTCGCTACCGCCGTTGCCTTCGGTTTAGGTTTTGCCTTGTCCTGGATACGCATGCGCCGACGCATTCAGGCGCGTATGAACCAGCAGGTGGAGGTCGAAATTCGCCGCCAGATACAACAGCGCGTTATGCACGAATTAAGCGGCGGCCGAATGCGCAAGCACGTGCCGGACACCGTTTCACAACAGCAAGTCCCACAACAGAAAATGAGCGCAGACAATGAGCGAAGAAAATAAAGACCGCATAGGCATTACCGACCTGTTACGGCCCAGGCGGGGTCAGATCAAGGGTCTGGGCCGCGTCGCCCGTGGCATCGGGGTGCTCGTGGGCACGCGCTTTCTGGAGCATGTATCTATTGGCCGATTGCTCGAGCACCATGCCCGCCGTCAGCCTGATCACCCGGCCCTGCGCTTTGAAGATCGCGAATACAGTTACGCCGGGTTGAACGCCCAGGCCAATCGTTATGCGCAGGTGCTGAAAAAATCCGGTGTCAAACGTGGCGACGCCGTGGCGGTGTTAATTGATAACCGCCCGGAAGCCCTGTTTGCGGTTGCCGCCATTGCCAAGCTGGGCGCCACAGCCGCCATGTGCAATACCAAACAGCGTGGTGATGTGCTCGCACATAGCCTGAAAATCGTCTCCGCCAGCGCCGCAATAGTGGGAGTGGAGCTGGTCGATGCCTTTGACGAGGTCCGATCGCAACTGGGGATGGAGGTGCGCGACCGGGTCTGGTTCGTAGCCGAGGATGAGCACGCAACCTGCCCGGAACATTACCGCGACATGGGGGCAGAGGCCGCGACGCAAGTTAGCGAAAACCCGCCGGAAACGGCCAACGTGAGTAAATCCGACCCCTGTTTCTACATTTTTACCTCCGGCACCACCGGCATGCCCAAGGCCTCGATCATGAGCCACGGCCGCTGGATGAAAGGCGGCGCCGGCATGGGCCTGACCGGTATGCGCCTGCGCGGTGACGACGTGTTTTATTGCGCCTTGCCGCTGTACCACAACAATGCGCTAACGGTCTCCTGGGGCAGCGTAATGACGGCGGGCTGCACGCTGGCTCTGGCGCGCAGGTTCAGCGCCTCGAAGTTCTTTGACGACATTCGCCGGCACAACGCCACCGCGTTCTGCTATATCGGCGAGTTATGCCGTTACCTGCTGCGCCAGAAACCCACAGTCATGGACCGCGACCACCAGGTTCGCGTCATTGCCGGCAACGGTCTGCGGCCCGACATCTGGGACGAATTCAAACAGCGTTATGCCATCGACCATATCTGCGAATTTTATGGCGCCAGTGAGGGCAATCTGGTCTTTCTCAACACCTTCAACATGGACCGCACCGCCGGCTTTTGCCCATTGCCCTACTCGGTGGTGGCATACGACGCCGACAGCGAACAACCCGTACGCGGTGATGATGGCTGGATGCGCAAGGTCGAAAAAGGCGGCACCGGATTGTTGATCAGCAAAGTCACCGACTCGATGCCGTTCGAGGGCTATACCGACGACAAGGCCTCGGAAACAAAGCTGCTGCACGACGTGTTTGAAGAAGGCGATACCTATTTCAATACGGGAGATCTGGTGCGCGACCAGGGTATGCGCCACATCGCTTTCGTAGACCGCTTGGGCGACACCTTCCGCTGGAAGGGCGAAAACGTCGCCACCACCGAAGTCGAAAAAGCCTTGAACGTGAATAAGCAAATCGAAGAAAGCGTAGTCTACGGCGTGGAAGTGCCGCATGCAGACGGGCGCGCCGGCATGGCCGCTATTACGCCCAAGGGCGCACTTAAGAATATGGACTGGGCACAACTCGCCACATATCTTGAAAACCAGTTACCCGCCTACGCTGTGCCGGTATTCCTGCGTATGCAGCCTGAACTGGAAGTAACCGGCACCTTCAAGCACCGCAAGGTGGATCTGAAAAAAGAGGGATTCATGCCCGCCGGCAAAGAAGCGGTTTATGTGCTTTTACCCAAAGCCAACGCTTATAAAAAGCTCACGACCGCGACGCGCAAGAAAATAGAATCCGGAGAAATAAAACTTTAAATTTAGTGGTTACAACTCAAGTTTCGGAGTTCATTTTGAGCACAAAAGTACCAGTAACTTATTGATTTAAGAATAAAAAGGGTCTTGCGCGTGGTAAAGTGTTGATTCTCAAATCCCAACATCAAAACCACGGAAGATCCACATGAATAA
>JBDNIO010000248.1:0-3662 GCA_041688215.1 Salinisphaeraceae bacterium
CCGGATGTTGGAGCAGACAAATAACAACAAGGCATTGGCCGCACGCCTACTTCAGATCGATTACAAGACGCTTTGCAGTAAATTGAAGTTTCACAAGATTTCAGGGAAACGCGATGCCCCTGTTTAATTTACGATATAGCCATCGAACTATGCCACTTTTTTTGCTGGGTCGCATACGAGAGTTTCTCAAATTTATTCTCGTATATATAGAGCCCTTCAAATTTTTCCCGAATTCAAGCCCACCCGTAAACACATAAAGGGATTTGCCATGCGATTGCTTATCCTAGTCCCCATTATTCATACCGAGCAGGACATGGGGTCCTTCACCGAACAAGCTAAACAGGAGTACGTGCAAAAGTACGGCTTGGCCAAATGGGAGCAACATCTAGAGGTGATTCACGGACTCTGGGCTGGCATTCGTCAGTTGACCTACCAGTTGATCGAGGCCCTGGCTTTGCCGTACGCAAGAATTCGTCTTTACCAGGATGGCTTGCCTGAATGCGGACGCGAAGAAGAGCTCGTGAAAGAGGTGGCCGGTCGCGGCAGCAAGAACCATCAATTGCTGCTGGACCTTATGCAAAAAGGGGCTAAGTTGATGGGAACTGAATCTCCGGATTTACTGATTCGGGAGCTCACATTGCTTCGCGCCGGACTGTCGGCTCCGCCTGCGTCCGAGAAAGCCGACGCCGCGCCAGTGATCGACGAGGGCAGCAAACTCTTGGCCGAACGAGATCACTACATTGCCCAGCGGATCAACGACACCTTGTGCGCTGACGAGATCGGTTTCCTGTTCCTGGGCCTGGCTCACTCGGTCGAAGCTCTTCTGCACCCGGATATACAGGTAAAGCACCTTCTTCCATCGCTTAGCGCCATGGGTGCCACACGGAAATTAGAGTGACACTCCCAGGAAGTTTTTACCTACTTTCATGCCAAATAGGGAAAATATTCCCTACATCTCAAATTCGAAGCGTGAATGCTGAACCAATTCCTGTACTCAGTTCCTTGTGACACAAGGGCTAAAGAAGCTCTACACAGGACACACTCTTAGTCCTGAGCTTGCCGAATTATTCGTAATAATCTGTTGATTTAATTAATGTTTTTTTCAACCTGGTTCGACCCAAGCTGGGTTATGCAGATATTCCCTAATGCGTAAATGTTCCCTTGAGAGCGGGAGCCCCCCAGTTCCGGCACGTAAATTGCATATAAGCTGGGTGCGACCGGAAGTTAACCCCATTCCGGTAGTAACACATGGGTCTAGGCCCTTCAGGGGAAAACTTACTAGGAGCTATTCAAATGGCGAATGTACAGAAATCAACAGACTCTTCGAGTCTGGCAGAAGTGGTTGACCGTATCTTGGACAAAGGTATTGTCGTTGACGCGTGGGTCAAAGTATCTCTGGTTGGCATTGAACTGTTGTCGGTCGAGGCGCGTGTGGTGATTGCGTCGGTCGAAACTTATCTCAAGTATGCGGAAGCAATTGGCCTCACAGCCAGTGCAGCATCGCCGGCGTAAGGTCTTCCGAAACGGTTGCCCCGGCCGAGAGAGACTTGATTTCTCTCCTGGTCGGGGATTCCATGGGTATAAAAATCTAAATACGTAAAAACCGAGGTGTTCAAATGGGTAAGTTCACAGATCAAATGACATCAATGACGGAATCTGTCGTTGCCTCAAGGCGAGACTGCATTCTGACCGTGAAGGGTATGCTGTCCGAATTCGGCCAAGCGCAAGCGAGCATGGCGCAGCAACAGAAGTCCAGCCTTTCTGCCGGATGTAGCGCACGGACACATCAGGTCGATTCGATGCGCCGACAGCATCGCGATGACCAGCACCAGATGGGGCGCGATCTACGGCGCGGACTCGCGCAATCGACCAATCAAATTTCAATTTCTGTGGCGTCCTTGCAGGCCGGTAATTCCGAGGAACATGCTGCCATGGCCAAGGCGCAACAGGAGCAATTTGCCAAATATGGCCCAACGCGCGTAAAGGGAAACAACAGGCTGATGGCCGAGTTTAACATGTCCCATCAAAACATGGCACAGGCGCTGTCGCAAAACCTCGCGAGTTTTACGCTCGGGATTCGAAACGAGGCTGACGTCATGCTCGGCGGATTCAGGCAAGCGCACGCCGAGATGGCGGGGCCGCTACGGGGGGGATTAAGCGCCAGCACAGCAACGGTTCGCCGCGATGTCACTAAATTGAAGCGCGGATTCAACGAGGCACAAAGTGAGTTGCGCGATGACATGCAAGCTGCCGCTCAGATATGGAACAACAGAAACAGCAGAGGGTCTGCCATGTCAGGTAAGGCCTCCCAATCGGCCGCCAGGGCGGAGGGCGGGGGTTCTGGAATGGCGAAAAAAGCGATGAAAAAGATCGACTTTGGCGTGCGCGCGACTGAAGAAGTGGCTGATTACCCGGGAACCGAAGCAAAATCGCAGCCAAGCAAGAACGGATCCAAGATGTCAGATGAGGAAAAGGTGCTTCAAGTCGTGCGAGAAAACCCGACTGGTATTTCCGCCAGTCAAATCGGCAAGCAGGTGTCGCTGACTGCCATGGAAGTCGGCAAAATTATGAAGGCGGCTATCGAAAACGGCGAGGCCCAGAGAGATGACAAGACGCGGCTCTATACCCTGTCCAAGGGTGGCTGATAGTCCCTGGCAGCTTGAATTATTTCCGACCATCTGAAATCGATTTTGCATGCACCTTGAAATAGCGGCGCATGTCTAGACCTTTTATGCCGAAGAGAAAAAGGATATCCAAAATGGATCAACACGAAATCGATTGCGCGTACTGCGCAGGCAAGGGGACCGACCCGCATGGTCAACTGTGGCGAGGGGCTACCTGTTATGTCTGCCATGGGAAAAAGACCGTCATGGTCCCGTTACCGCATGTGTCATGCCGGTTCTGTCATGGCAGCGGCAGCTACAAGACCTTCAGTTGCCAGGTGTGCCGCGGGGCGGGGGTGATGGCGCCGGTGAGCGAGCCTGCCCGGCCCTGCCCGGCTTGTGCTGGGCATGGCTCTGAAAAATCAAGTGGCTTGGCTTGTTTGGAGTGTCGGGGCAGGGGAGAGATCACAACTACAACGCGCGAAGAGGAGAAAGTGTAATGGAACAGGCTGAAGATTTAACACTGCTGACATTGGACAAGAGGCCGGATTTCGTTGAGACCCCTTATGTCCAAGACATCACGCAGCGGGCACTGAGCTACATCAGGGCGGGGTATCCGGTTCATTTCAGCGGACTCGCTGGAACTGGGAAAACGGCCTTGGCGATGCATGTGGCTGCCCAACTGAACCGCGAGGTGATCCTCATCCATGGTGACGACGAATTCGGAAGTTCCGATCTGGTTGGCGGGCATAATGGTTATCGTTCGACCAAGGTGATCGACAATTACGTCCACTCGGTGATCAAAAAAGAAGAGAACGTCTCCAAGCAATGGGTTGATAACCGGCTGACGTCGGCGTGCAAGTATGGGCTCACGCTGATCTATGACGAGTTCACCCGGTCCCGTCCCGAGGCCAACAATGTACTGCTTTCGGTTCTGGAGGAACGGTTGCTGGTGCTGCCCAGCGTGCAATTTGGCGGGGGCTATCTCCAAGTACACCCCAAGTTCAGCGCCATTTTTACCAGCAACCCTGAAGAGTACGCCGGGGTACACAAGACCCA
>JBDNIO010000249.1:0-2202 GCA_041688215.1 Salinisphaeraceae bacterium
GTATGCAATCAGTGATAATGAAGCCGCTAAACGTCTACAAAACGCCAGACACTCACTCTTTGAATCTATCTTCGAACGGATGAAAGCCAGCTGACTCTTTTCGCTAACCTTCAGACTCATTTTGGGATTGGAATATGCTACCCTATGGCCGCGTTGCGATATCGGACATTGTGGCCGACGAGACCGTGCCCGAGCATTTGCAGCAAGACGCTCAATTATGGAGTGGCTGCATCTCCGGTGCGTTCCACGAAAAAGAATTCCTTGACGTATTCTTACAAAGCGGCTTCCTGGGTGTGGGTTACGATAAATGGCAGGCCGAAGCCTGGCAGGTGGTGGAAGGCATCGAATTCCGCTCCGTGACGCTGCTGGCCACCAAACCTAGCACCAGCGAATGTCTGGATTATGGCCACGCCGTAATCTACCGCGGGCCGTTTTCCGAAGTTGCGGACGACGACGGCCATAGCTACCCGCGCGGTGAGCGCATGGCGGTATGCGAGCGCACCTACCGTTTACTCATGGAAGGCCCGTACAAGGAAGACTTTATCGGCATTGCCCCGGCCCACATTGGCGCGCCCAAGACCTGGTGCGCCCCGGCCGGCACCCGGCGGCCGGCCGCACATACCAAAGGCGGTGCCCACGCGGCATCAAAAAGCGAAAGCGCGGGATGTTGCTAGCGGTATACTGGTCTCATGGCTGAACCTAAACAACTGGCGCAGTGGATAGCCGAAACCGCCGCCGGTGACCAGCCCGCATTTCAGCGTTTATACAAGGCAACCTCGCCGCATCTGTACGCATTACTGCTCCGTATACTGAAAACGGAAGACAAGGCGTCGGACGCGCTTCAGGACGCTTTCGTCAAGATATGGCAAAAAGCCGGAACCTATGCCCCGGAGCGCGGTGCGCCAATAACCTGGTTATTGAGCATTGCGCGCTATCGGGCGCTGGATATGTTGCGGCGCAAACGCCCCGAGCTGGCTCTGCCGGACGATCCCGACATGCAAGCCATGGTTCTTTCCGACGATAAAGCGAGCGGGCCGGCCCTGGACAACGAAACAATGCAATCGCTTACCGCCATTCAGAACTGCATGAAAACGCTGCAAACCGAACAGCGCCAGAGCCTGCTGTTTGCTTACTACGATGGTATGACACACACCGAGATTTCCGAAAAAATGGACGCCCCGCTGGGCACCGTTAAAAGCTGGGTTC
Organism: Salinisphaeraceae bacterium; assembly: GCA_041688215.1. Classification (GTDB taxonomy): domain Bacteria; phylum Pseudomonadota; class Gammaproteobacteria; order Nevskiales; family Salinisphaeraceae; genus JBDNIO01. The sequence goes on from JBDNIO010000249.1 coordinate 1,207, forward strand.
GCCGCGGTCTGACGCGCCTGCGCGAATGCCTCGCGGACAACAAGTCATAATGGATAGCCACGAGCCACTGACACCCGAACTGCGCGCCGCCGAGTATGTACTGGGTACGCTCGACGCCACCGAGCGCGCGCAAGTCGAAAGTGATCTGCCTCGCGATCGTGACCTGGCGCGCGAAGTTGCTTACTGGGAGCAGCGTCTGGGGCCGTTAAGCCTGCTGCAAGCGCCGGTCGAACCGCCACCGGACGTGTGGTCGCAAGTCAGCGCCCGCACTCAGCCCGTGGTCAACGACGAACCCCGCCGGCTCAGCTCCGGGCTATGGATTGGTTTTGCGGTAGCCGCTTCCATGGCGGCGTTCGCCCTGGCGGCGCTGATGTTTGTTGGGCTGCAGCCCGAGCCTGCGACAAACCAGGCCAGTCCGCCGGTCTATGCCAGCCTGATCGAAGACCAGGAACGTAACCTGTCGTGGCTAGTAACTGCTGATTCCTCGCCCGCGCAAGCATTGCAGATCGTTGCCATGGGCGACTCTTACGGCAAAACCTGGACGGATAGGTCACTGGAACTTTGGTTATTGGCCCCGGGAGAAAATCCCGTTTCGTTGGGCTTGCTACCCAAGGAAGGCGTCAGCACCATTCCGGTATCCGCCGATGTTGCCAGCAAGCTGGCGCAATCGAACCAAAGTCCAGAAGCCACGAAACTGGCAGTTTCGGATGAACCGCTGGGCGGTTCGCCCACGGGCGCACCGACCGGTGAAGTTCTGTACGTGGTCGCCGTAAATCAGCGCAAGGGCTAGCGTTAGCGTTAGCGCCTGATTTTCGTGCCATCGGAAAACGCCTCTGGTTTTTCGGTGTTTCGCATTTAACAACTCAAGTTTCGGAGTTCAAATTGGCAAATATTCGTCAATAAATCCTCATCAGTCATGCTCCAGTTGTAATGTAAAAACATCGAGCTGCAGGCTTTGACCAAAGAATTCTTGCACACGTTGGTCGATGAGCTGCA